>NZ_JAFNNR010000011.1:0-104117 GCF_026536645.1 Gilliamella sp. B3801 | reverse complement strand
GTAACTCTTTTTTTTGGTTGACTAAGTGACCCAGATTAAGTTGCGTTTTGCCGTATTCAGTCGCCAGCTTGATATGCTCTTGTCCCCGTTTGTCATCCATGCGCAACTTGTTATTGGTCGGGGTGCGAATCACATTACGGTGTTTGTTTATTGTGGTGACAGGGTCAGGGTGGGCACTGTCATGCATAGCATGGGCAATATACGGGCGGTCAGGATTGCCGTCCATAAATGCCATGGCGACCTCCGTGCCGTCAATTAACGGAAAATGAAAGCCATAAGTGCCTCCGGCATACGGTTTTGCCAGTCTTACCCATAAACTTTCATTGCCTGCTTTCCATGCTTTCAGGTCATAGTTAAATTTCACCCGATACCGACCTTGGGTATCAATATAGCCATAGGTGTCATTGTCCGGACTGGTCACCCGTGCCGGTAAAGTCCCCCCGATTTGTGGCCAGGCTATCGGTTTAGGGCGATACGGTTTTAATACCTGATACGGAATAGCGGTAAAATGCAGCTCGTAAGCATCCGTGCGGTTGCCTTGCCCTTCTACACTTAATATTATCACCCCGTCAGCAATATCAACTAACGGACTGCCTTTAATCTGTATCCGTTGCCCCGGTGTCAGGTGATAGCGGTTGCTTTTGCCACTAATCACGATTTTTTCACTGATTGCCTGTTCGTGCCGTATTCGGGCATACCATTGTCCGCTTTCCGTGATAGTATTCGGGTCGCTCGGGTTAGAATGATTATCGTCGTTATCGTTATCTACATCATCTACATCACCGTTCAATTTATCTTCTTGTCCGTTACTTCTCAGCCCTTTGTAGTGTTCGCCATAACGGTAATCCGTGCCATAGGTGGTGCTGTCTTTCGGCTGGCTGTTCACGTCACCGTGTAAATTCGCTTTCGCATCACGATAGTTGTAATCCTGCACTTTAACCGATGATTCCACCACCCGACTGCGTAACCGGATATCCCAGATACTTTCTGCTCCACCATCCAGCGTCCCGCTCGGTAACCGGTAATCAATATCGCTGACCTGCTCATAGCCTTGTTCATAATCGCTTATCACCATTACATCGCAATTGTGCTCAGCATGCGTTTCAAATCGAAACCAGACACCAATATCCGCCAGCAGACGCTGAATAAAGCTTAAGTCACTTTCCTGCCATTGGGTGATAAACTCACGTTCAGGGTAGCTGCTGTTTAATTCCAGACGGTAATCGATGCCGGTAAAACCATGACTGCGCAGCACTTCTTCAACCACACTAATCACACTTTGGTTTTGGTATATCGCATTATTGCGATTTAAAGCTAATCTGGCTAAACGAGGCGATAACACTATCTGATAATGTGCCTGCTCTTTACTGACCGATAACAAACTAAAACGGGTAATAACGCCATATATTTTTCGTAAGTCACTCTCGACAGGCAGGTCACTTAGGGAACGAATCGCCGTTGCCAGCACATTTTTAACCGCAGGATTAAAGGAAAATGACGCTTTTTGATTGAGTATATCATCGGGCGATAAGGTTTTATCCGGGCTGGTAAAGTCAATGGTGTAATGCCATGGCTGGTTGAGCTGTTCATCACCTTGTACGTGTAAAACAGAAATTGGCGAAATCAGATTATCAACCGTTAAGGTGTAGCGGTTGTGGCTTACCTCGCCCGTTAATTCATTCAATAAACCTTCACCGACTTGATTGATAAGGGTGGTTATTTTGTTCGCCATGGGTTACTCCTGTATATTTCGCATTTGTCGGACTTTATGCCTGTTATTTAGACAGTCCAATATCATTTTGATAATAATGTTGTAAGTGAGTTTTGTGGGTATGATTGGTGAGCTATTAATAGCAAGAAAAGAGTTAGCGAATTGACAAGATGATGATTGTAAATTGAGATACCAATCATCATGATAATGCCAAAAATGACTGTAAATAGGTAATCGGTTATCTGATAGCACTAAACAACGAACCACAATTACTCCTTAATATCCATACTATCCCTAATTAACTTTTATTTATTTTGTATTATCAATTACGATAATCTTATTTATAAAAAATTATATTACTTTGCAAAAATTTGCAATATAATTTTTGATAAGTTATGTAAAATTAACAATAAATTACAAAACGTGTAAATTCAAATATCGAAGTAAGCATTCTATTAATGTTGTATTTTAATTATTCTAAAAATATTGAATAAAGATAATTTTTCAAAAGTGATAGTTGATTATAAAACGGTGTTGACTATATGGAGATTATGATGAAGATCGAAGTATTAATTATCTTACTTATACCTTAATATCAACTCAATAATCCTATGGTGATCTTCATTATAATAAAATTTTGACTTGCTTAAATTCATCACTTAAATTCAACCAAATCATCATGTTGATGATTGACCTTTGCCAAAATTGACTGGATTTTTTTGTCATCATCAATAATTAAATAAAATGGGCGTAATATTGGATAGTGATTTTTTAGTAAGTCACCTTTTGGAGTACCTTTAGGATAAAATTGAAAAGTAATAACGTTAGAACTGGCTATGATGTTTTTAAAGTCATTCCAATAAAATATTCCTTCTATATCATAAGATTTGACTAAAATTCCTTCTTCAAAAAAGGCAAAATAACTGGTGACAGGCCATTTTAAGCTGTTGTAAAGTTTTTTTAGTCGCCTGATTTCAAATGAAACTGCAATATAATGTTGAAGGATCCAAAATACTATAATAATAGCACCTAGCAACATGACTAATAGAAGATTAAAAAATAGTTTATCTGTCGGATTATAATTTAGGTATAGCACAGTAAGCAGTACCCAAGACGCAATTAATGCGATAAAGGTTAGTATTCTTTTTTTAGGAATGTGAAATCGAAGAACTATATTGTGGATATTGGAAAGAATAATTTTTTTAGATTCTAATTTGACATCGTAATCACACAAAAATTCTGCCTCTTCAGGATCAAAGGCGATATAAGGTTGGTTAACGGCTCCATTCATTCTGCTATTCCTATTCATTTTAGTGATAATCACTTTGCCATTATAAAAGAGCCTAACACACATTGCAAAATAATTATTTGTTTATCATAGAGTTAATTTATAGCCTTGGCGATAATGAGCGTGCTTTAAGCATGATAGTAACTGCATTTGTAGACTATTTTTCGTCCTGTATTTATTGATAATGGTTAACTCGGTTTCGGTAATTAATTGGTTGTCTGATTTAAATAATCTCATTACAATACCTTCCCTTATCCATTGACAGACTCTATTTTATGATCACGTTTCGTCATGCCACACTCAATGATTTGCCTTTTATTGTTGAGGTTTATAATTCGACCATTGCCAGCCGTATGGTCACAGCCGATACATCACCTGTTTCAATCGACAGTAAGCGTGATTGGTTTGAACAACATAATGAGGATAACCGCCCTCTTTGGTTAATTCAGCATCAAAATCAACCTTGTGGTTGGATTAGTTTATCTTCGTTTTATGGGCGACCTGCTTATTCTAAAACGGTCGAAGTGAGTTTATATCTTCATGAACAGTTTCGAGGTAAAAAAATTGGGCAATATATGCTTGCTCAAATTGAAGAATATGCCCGTAAAGTCGGTATCGATAGCATATTAAGTTATGTATTTGGTCATAATATTCCCAGTATCAGTCTTTTTAGTAAAATGCAGTATCAGCAATGGGGATTATGTCCAAAGATTGCCGAACTGGACGGTGTAAAGCGTGATTTAATTATTTTTGGAAAATCACTTATTTAAACGTTGTCAATATCAAATAACTTATGCACTTTATTTATAAGGATACAAGTTTACATGACTATTTTACAAAATTTAATTTATTTAGGACGCCAAGCCAAAATAACCAGTTCACTGATTGTGATTAATATTGCTTGGTTTGTTATATCCCGTCTTTGTGATAGCCGTAGTTTTGTTGATTCTTTAAAAAACTTGTTTTTGGTTGATTGGGGCGCCGATGTATCGCAATTGACTTTTTCGGGGCAATATTGGCGCATGTTCACTAGCTTATTTATGCATGTCAGCCTGTCACACTTGTTAATGAATATGATCGCCTTATGGAGTGTGGGCATCATTTTAGAAAAACGCCTTCCAAAATTTGCCTTTATTGGTATTTATTTTCTTTCTGGATTAATCAGTAATTTAGTCAGTGATATTGCTAATCTTGATCGTACCGTGATTAGTTGTGGGGCATCCGGTGCAATTTTAGGAATTATTACCGCATTATTGGCTTATAGTTTGGTTAATCGGGCCAATCTTAAAGAAATGCCCATCAATGCTATTATCATTAGCTTAGTGCTTACCGCTGGTTTGGGCTTGCTTCCTGGTATTAATAATATGGCGCATTTAGGGGGGGCTGTTGCCGGTTTTGGTTTGGGTTTAGTCGTGTCGTTATTGATAAAATGGTTTGGGTATTCAAGTAAATTTACAGTACTGTTTATTTGTTTATTATTTATCGTGACTATCTGGTGTATTTATATGGGCTATGTGCATTATGAATTACCGGATAATTTAAAATATCATTATTAATCACATTATGTTGCGCTGATAACTAGTGCTATCAGCGCCTGATTTATCATTTTAAAAACTGTTTAATATTTTCGCCGGATCAATTTTACATGCCCGTTTAGCCGGATAATAACTGGCAATTAAACTTAATAGCATGGCTGTAATAAATACAATTAGCACATCAGTTGCATGAATTTTCGAAGGTAAAAAGTCAATAAAATAGACATTTCCATTTAATACTTTATGCCCGATCAGCGATTCAATTACTTTCATGATATTTGACAGTTGCCAAGCAGATAGAACGCCTAAAACTACGCCGAGTAAACTGCCTATTAAACCCGAAATGACCCCATACCAAATAAAGATATGTTTAATTAGGCGATTATTTGCGCCCAGTGTTTTAAGAATTGCAATATCTCGTTGTTTATCTTTTACAGCTATCACTAATGTCGAAACAATATTGAAACAGGCAACACCAATCACCACAATCATTGCTAAATACATGATTTGTCGTATCATTTGAATATCTCGATACATAAAACCGTACGAGTTTTCCCAACTGGTGTATGTGACGTTTTCGTCAAGATTTAATATCGCCCTTCCTAATAGGCTTTTAGCCAAATAAACTTGGTTAACGTTGACCATTATTCCTGTGACACTGTCACCAATATTTAAAAGTTTTTGTGCGTCAGCTAAAGGGATTAACGCAACATTGTTACTTAAGCTACCACTTAAATCTAAAATACCCACCACTTGTAAACGCACACGTTTAGGTGGTTTGAGTTGGTTATTATCACTTGATACCGGAATTAACAATGTTATCCATGCGCCCTGTTTTACCGATAGTTTTTTTGCCAGTCCCGATCCGATAATAATTTGCTGACTGTCGTTTTTAAAATATTGCCAACGATCATCTAACACATATTTTGGTAATGCACTTATGGCTTTTTCGCGCTGTGGATCAACCCCTTGTACCTCAACGGCTCCAAGTTTGCTTCCATTTTCGATAAGCCCTGTAAAGCTGATAAATGGTGCCGCTGAAACAATATTTTTATCTTCTTCTAACTCTTGTTGAATATGCTGCCAGTCATCTAAATTGCCATATTGAGAATATATCTGTCCATGTGGTACAACCGATAACACTCGGTTTTTTAATTCATATTCAAAGCCATTCATGGCACTTAAGCCAATAATGAGTGCGGCAATTCCAATTGCAATGCTTAAAGTTGAGATAATCGAGATAAGTGATACCATGCCACTTTTACGGCGACCTTGACGAAATTTTATTGCCGTCATTAAGGATAGATTCATTTTGTTTTCCACTAAATCGTTTTTTTAATGTCCGCTTTCAGAAAGCTGCCCGTCACTCATAACCAATTGTTTATCTAATTTTTTAGCCAATTCAAGATCATGAGTAACAACCAAAAAAGCTGTTCCTTGTTCTTTATTGAGTTTGATAAGCAAATCAAATATGGCATCCGCTGTTGTTTTATCCAAGTTTCCGGTGGGTTCATCCGCCATGACTAAAGACGGGTTATTAATTAATGCCCGTCCTATTGCCACACGTTGACGTTCACCGCCCGATAGTTCGGATGGACGATGTTCGGCTCGGTTTGTTAAATTAACTGATGCTAACATGTCTTTTGCCCGTTTTTTGGCTTCGTTGGGCGATACACCACCAATTAAGAGTGGCATAGCGATATTTTCAAGTGCGGTAAAATCGGGTAAAAGGTGATGAAACTGGTAGACAAAACCGATATCTTGATTGCGTAATTTTGCTTTTGCTTGTTCTGATAATTGATTAAGCCGTTGTGATTTGAATATGATTTCACCTGATGTCGGTTTGTCCAATCCACCCAGTAGATGTAATAGTGTACTTTTACCCGAACCTGAACTTCCGATAATAGCGAGTAGTGATTGAGGATGAAGATCAAATGAAACATTTTTTAAGACTTCAGTCACCATTTTCCCTTCTTTATAGGTTTTATAGAGATTTTTAGCAGTCAGTAATGGCTGAGTATTATTCATAACGTAGCGCCTCGGCAGGTTGAATGGTTGCAGCACGATAAGCAGGATATAAGGTTGATATTAGCGATAACATGAGTAATCCGATAATAATAAAAACAATTTGTGAAGGTTCGATTAATGTCGGTAATTCTATACCTGCAAGCGATAAATCTAAGGTTTCCATGATGTTATTTAAGTTACAAGCAAGTACAAGTCCTAATGTGCTTCCTAGTAGTGTACCTATTACCCCTGAACTTGCGCCTTGTATGATAAAAATTAGCATTATTTTAAAACGTGATAATCCTTGAGTTTTTAAAATGGCAACCTCACCTTGTTTTTCCATCACCAATAAACTTAAAGACGTAATAATATTAAATGCTGCAACAATCACTATAAGGCTAATCAGTAAACCCATGACGTTTTTTTCCATTTTTATTGCTTGAAATAATTCGCCCCGTTTTGCTCGCCAATCTTTAAATTCAAGTCCTTCCGGTAGCGGAGTATTCGTAATTTCAGCAATTTGTAGAGGGTGTTTCAAAAATAATCGCCAACCGGTAATTGTATTAGCTGGGTAACGGAGTAATTTTTGGGCATCGGTTTGGTTGACGTAAATTAAGGTTTGGTTAATGTCATGGTTAACAGAAAATAGTCCAACAACAGTAAATAAACGTTGTGATGGTATACGCCCCACTGGTGTGACCTGACTGGCATCGGTAATCATTAAACGTATTTTATTACCTACTGTCACGCCGAGTTGATTGGCTAATGTTTGTCCTAAGATTACATTATATTGCCCAGCCTGTAGATCGGATATCGATCCGGTATAAATATAATCTTGAATGGGATCATCATCTTCTGGATTGATGCCCATCAAGGTACTTACATTGATACTTTGTTCACTTTGCAATACCACGTCGCTAGTGACTAACGGCGTAATGCGACTTACGCCATTAATCTGTCCAAATTGTTCATATGCCGTGTTATCTATGACGATTTTGCCTTGTGGTGTGGTGATTTGTGCTTGCGGTAAGAACTTTAACACACTATTTTGCATCTGATCTTCTAGTCCATTCATGACCGATAACACCAGAATTAATCCCAATGATCCAAGCATGATCCCTATCATCGATAACCATGAAACAAAGCGACCAAAGCCATCAGTCTTTTGACCATATACATAACGTAACCCAATATAAAGCACTAATGGACGAAATATTTTTGACATAAATGTTTATCATTTCCGAAACTTTTTGACAAAGTTTTGCAAGTTAAATAGAAGACGTTTATCATACAGGATTAAACAGTTATAGAAAACATCCAAGTAATTACGTTATAATGTATTAATACTTTTTGCACCAATATCAATTAAATTTATCATGTCTAAAAAACTCAATATTTCAACACTTATTCCACAAAAACCCGGTGAAGTAAAACAGTTTGGACAACTGGTGGGATCCTCATTATCGAAACTATGTGCCGATGCAATTGCTGCGCATAACGGTTTAGTGGTGATTGTCACCGATGATATGCAGCAAACAACCCGCATTTATGAAGAGCTGAAGCAATTTAGCCATTTTCCGGCTATTTCGTTTCCTGATTGGGAAACCTTGCCTTATGATAGTTTTTCACCTCATCAAGATATTGTATCTGAACGCTTATCTTGCCTTTATCATCTTGCACATTTAACCAAAGGCGCGTTAATTTTACCGATCAATACGTTAATGCAAAAAGTTTGCCCAAAAAGTTATTTAGGTGGGCATGTGTTCATCATGAAGAAAGGCTTACAAATTAGCCGTGAACATTTGCGAATGCAATTAGAAAATGCCGGTTATCGCGCTGTTAGCCAAGTCATGGAACATGGCGAGTATGCCACACGAGGCGCACTTTTTGATATTTTTCCTATGGGTAACGATAAACCTTATCGTATTGATTTTTTTGATGATGAAATTGATAGTATCCGAACGTTTGATGCTGAAACACAACGAACGCTTGAAGAAATTGTTGAAATTGAGTTATTACCAGCTCATGAGTTTCCTTTTGATAAAGCGGCTATTGAATTGTTTCGTAGCCAATGGCGTGCAAAATTTGAAGTCAGATTAGAGCCTGAAAGTATTTATCAGCAAGTCAGTAAAAATATCTTACCAACAGGGATTGAATACTGGCAGGCCTTGTTTTTTAGTGAGCCGCTAACGACACTTTTTTCTTATTTTTTAGATAATACGCTAATTATTAATACGGTCAATATCGAGCAGTTTGCCAATAAATATTGGCAAGATATTAATCAACGTTATGATAGTCGCAAAGTTGATCCTATGCGTCCTTTACTTGAACCCGCGGTTATTTGGTCTAAAACGGATGAAATCTTTGCTAATTTTAAACATTATCCAAGGATGATTGTATCGAATAACACGGTGGATGAGTCATCTAAAAATATCAATTTACCTTTTATGAGTTTGCCTGATATTGGTTTTCAGATTCAATTGAAAGACCCTTATCATCAGTTTAATCAATTCACTGAAAACTTTAATGGCAAGATTATTTTTTCGGTTGAATCAGAAGGTCGTAAAGAAGCATTACAAGAGATTTTAGGTCGAATTCGTATTTATCCAACCAGCATTAATCAGCTTGATCAGCAAGCAACGGTTGATAACCGCTTTTGTGTCATGGTCGGTGCGGGTGAACAAGGTTTCATTGATGAGCAACAGCATTTTGCTTTTATTACTGAAAATGAACTGTTAGGACGACGTGTTATCCGTCGTAAAAATGAGAACAGACAAGCTATTAATACCGATAGTTTAGTTCGTAGTTTAGCCGAATTAACCCCTGGTAAACCAGTCGTGCATTTAGAGCACGGTGTAGGACGTTATGCTGGGTTAACAACGTTAGAAACAGGCGGTATTACGGCTGAATATCTTATTTTGCTTTATGCAAATGATACCAAACTTTATGTACCTGTTTCATCGCTTAACCTGATCAGCCGTTATTCTGGCGGTGATGAAGAAAATGCGCCTTTAAATAAATTAGGGACAGATGCTTGGAGCAAAGCCAGACAAAAAGCAGCAGAAAAAGTCCGTGATGTTGCTGCCGAATTGTTAGATATTTATGCGGAGCGTGAAAGTAAACCAGGATTTGAATTTAAGCAAGATCGTGAACAATACGAACTGTTTTGCCAAGCCTTTCCTTATCAAGAAACGGAAGATCAACAAAATGCTATTGGCGCCGTTATCGGGGATATGTGTTCACCTTATGCTATGGATCGATTGGTTTGTGGGGATGTCGGCTTTGGCAAAACTGAAGTTGCAATTCGCGCTGCTTTTTTAGCTGTCGTCAATCAAAAGCAAGCCGCAGTTTTGGTGCCAACCACCTTACTTGCTCAACAACATTATGAAAGTTTTTGTAATCGTTTTGCTAATTGGCCAATACGTATTGAAAGTTTGTCTCGTTTTAAAACCGCAAAACAGCAACGAGCCGTCATTGATGCACTTGCAGAAGGTAAAGTCGATATTGTCATTGGCACGCATAAATTATTGCAGGAAGATGTAAAATGGAAGGATCTTGGTCTATTGATTGTTGATGAAGAGCATCGCTTTGGTGTTCGTCAAAAAGAACGTATCAAAGCTATGCGAGCCAATATCGATATATTGACCCTAACTGCTACCCCTATTCCTCGAACATTGAATATGGCGATGAGTGGCATGCGTGATCTTTCTATCATTGCCACGCCTCCTGCTCGCCGATTAGCAGTGAAAACCTTTGTCAGAGAATACGATGATTTAGTGATTCGAGAAGCTATCCTGCGTGAAATTTTGCGTGGTGGTCAAATCTATTATTTACATAATGATGTCTCGGATATTAATAATGTGAGTGAAAAGCTAGCCGAATTAGTGCCCGAAGCACGTATTGGCGTTGGTCATGGTCAAATGCATGAACGAGATTTAGAGCGAGTGATGAATGATTTTCATCATCAACGTTTTAATATTTTAGTTTGTACCACCATTGTTGAAACCGGTATCGATATTCCTAATGCTAATACGATTATTATTGAGCGTGCCGATAAATTTGGTTTAGCGCAATTGCATCAGTTGCGTGGTCGGGTTGGTCGTTCGTATCATCAAGCATATGCTTATTTATTAACACCACATCCTAAATTATTGAGTAAAGATGCAAAAAAACGTCTTGATGCTATCGCAACCCTAGAAGATTTGGGTGCAGGTTTTGCTTTAGCAACGCATGATCTGGAAATTCGAGGTGCAGGCGAGTTGTTAGGAAGCGATCAAAGTGGTCAAATTGAAACTATTGGGTTTAATTTATATATTGAACTACTAGAAGATGCCGTAAAATCCTTAAAAGAAGGAAAAGAACCTACGCTTGAATCACTGTTGACCAGTCAACAAACGGAAATTGAGTTACGTTTACCTACATTGATTCCAGACGATTTTATTCCGGATGTTAATACTCGTTTATCTTTGTATAAACGTATTGCGAGTATCAATAATTTAGATGAATTGACCGATATACAAGTTGAAATGCGTGATCGTTTTGGGCAATTACCTGATGCAGTTCTCTTTTTGTTAGAAACAACTAAAATTCGTTTTCATGCTAATCAATTAGGCATTACTAAAATTGAATTTGGTGAAAAAGGTGGGTTTATCGAATTTGGTAGTAATAATAAAATTTCAGTTGATTATTTAATTGAAATCATTCAAAAAGAACCTAAAAATTATCGTTTAGAAGGCAATAATAGATTAAGATTACAAAAAACTGATTTACAACGTGTAGAGCGTATTGAATATATCAAAAACTTGTTAACTGAATTTTCCACACATCAAGCATAACACACAACATCTTGAAAATTGTTTAATAAATAGCTCATTGCTCTGTATAGATGCCACCCACATAGCAATGAGCAGAGCTAAATTAATATTGCCAGTCAATTTGAAGTTAATATAAAACGTTATTTGTTAGCTGAATAAATATCATGTTTTGATTCCTATCTACCAAACATTTTCTTTATCCTTCTTAATGAGTAAGGTCATACTCATTTTGACCATTAGCTATGCTTTTTTTATCTGTATCGCTAAGTATGCGATGAAATTAGTATCAGTATTTTCTCTAATAAATTGTGATTTTATAAAATCACTTAAAAACTCGCTTATCGTTCTGAAATCCATTAGAATTGAAAGGTCAGAATCGCATAAAACTATTTATTCATAATAAGATAGTTTATTGATAATAATTTAGTTTTACTCGTCTCTGAATTATGAGCACATAATTTATGTAATAACAATGAATTAAAAGAGAAAACCAATGAAAAAAAGTAAATTAGCTATCGGCTTTGTAGCGCTATTAGCAATCGGATATGTAGGTAGTTCATGGTATGTTGGCAATAAAATTGAGAAAGAATTAGATAGTCAATTAATCAACATTAATGAAACGATTAATGGCTACCAAAATCAATATGATATATCAATCAAAACAAGCAATTATCAAAAAAATATTTTTACATCCAAATTTCACCTTACTATAACCGAAAAACCCCGCATTGAATATGATGTCAATGAACCAAAAACCGTTTTTGATGACGATATAACTATCCATCATGGTCCATTCCCTATGGCCGCATTAATTAAAGGTAACTTTGTTCCCCAATTGGCATGGATTGAATATGAAATGACTGAAAAAGACAATCCAACTCTTTGGAAACTTGCAGGAGATAAACCTTTTATTACCGCCACTATGGGGATTAAATTTAGTGATTATGTCGTCACAAAAATTACCACAAAAGCCTTGAATACTATTGACATGCCTCAGTTTAAAGAAGGAATAGATATTTCAGAAGGCAACATCACCATCACCAGTGATTTAAATGAATTGACCTCATCGATGTCTGTAAAGCTTGATAAATTAATATGTAAACTTGATCCGAATAGTTCAATCTCATTGAGCAATCTTAAGATTAACTTAGAAAATAAAGGAGATGATATCGTTGATCTAAACTCAAACGTTGATACTTTAACGATAAACGCTCGATCAAGTTTTCCACTCCAAATAGATATTGATAATATAAGTAGTTCAGCTCAGTACACAATAACATTTGATCCGATCAATGGAGCTAATATACCTAATTATCAATCCAAGATGAACATAGAAAAATTGAAAACAACTGTCTTAAGTTTCAATCCACAAGCGCCATTTGTTTTTAATAATATATTCTTTAAGCAAGATGTTCGATCTAATCCAAATAATAGCTCAGAGGGCAGTTATGAGGCTAGTATTGAATCGTTCAATTTTGGCAAACAAAATTTAGGTCATGGTGAATTTAAGTTTAATTTTGAAGGATTTAACACAAAGAATCCGTTTGAAAGTTTATTCATTGAAAAAAATGCATCTGACTTTTCAAAAATTCAATGGGATGGTTTGTTAAATTGGCATAATGCTTCAGGCGATATTATTGCCAACACATCAGCGATAGTCGATAACAACTTATCAACGGATGACAATAATAATGATATTACCCCCGATCGCATGTTAAGTTATAACATTCAGATTCCATTTAAAGTATTAGCACGTATGTGGGCACAAACGGAAAATTACAATGAAACGGATGTGACTGATGATATGATTGCTGGAAAATTATATATGATTAATTTAATCGCGAAATCTAAGATTAAAGATCATCCTCTTATTTCTATTGATGAAGATAAGCAAGGTATCTATCTGGATTTGAAAACAAAACAGAGTGATTCTGACGTGATAATCAATGGACAAAAAATGAATAAAAATGATTTTAATCGTCTAATTCTTTCTCTTTAAGACTCTTTTTAGTTACGCCTAATTAGCTTGATAGGCTAACTAGGCGTTGCTTTAGGTTTATCAAAATCAAATTAATAATTATAAAAAATAACGGGAAAACAATGAAAAAAATTAAATTTACAATAGGAATAGTTGCAGTCTTAAGCATAGGATATTTAGGTTCAACTTGGTACATTGGCAATAAAATTGAAAATGAAATTGATAATACCCTGTCATTAATCAGTGAAAAAATTAATGGCAGCAAGGATATGAGTAAGATCAATATAACCAAAAGCCATTATGATAAAGGTCTATTCTCAACGAAATTACACCTGACTATCACCGAATCAGTAGATAATCAAACGGATCTTGAGAATGATAAAAATATCCTCTTTAGTGATGATATTACGATTTATCACGGCCCTTTTCCTATCGTCAATATCGCTAAAGGTGATTTTACACCTCAAGTCGCAATGATAGATTATCAAATGACTGAAAAAGCATTTCCAGAGCTTTGGAAATGGTCAAATAACCAATCATTCATCACTGGTCATGCCAATTTAAGTTTTCAAAAAGAGTTCAGTATTTATTTGAAAAATAACCCTATTAAGATAAATCTAGTCAATCATGTGTTTGGCGAAAACAATTTGTACTTAACTGAAGGTGAGTGCTTTTTCAATGTTTCTAAAGATTTTTCAACTGTCAGAATAAATTCACACTGGGACAAATTAGAATTAACATCGGAATTCAGAAACCTATCCTTAAAACTTGATCAAGTTTCTATCAAAACCGAGCCCGAAAGCAGTCATAGCTCTTTAAATTATGTATTGGAGTTGAAAAATCTTTATTATTCAGAAGAAAATTATGATCTTATTGACAGAAATTATCAATATGTTACGACATATAAAAAAGAGCTAAATTTTCAGGATGTGAAAGCTGTTAGAAATGGTGATTTTAAAAAAGGAATATTACATAACAATTTAACCATAAATAAAGTTATATCCCAGAATTTTTTCAATGACAACGCAACCGCCATATTAAACCAAATATTAATTAATCAATCAGTAAATCAAACTGATGAGAATTATTATGATTCAATAGACTTTAAAATAGGCTCATTAACGTATGGAAACCAAAACCTTGGTTCTATCTCCTCGAATAATGAATTTATAAACATGGATGGAATCAGTATGCTGTCGTTTGTATTAGGCGAATTTGGATTTGGAATAGAATTTAGCGATCCTTATGATGTTAATCCTGATAAAGATAATAGGAGCATGTCCTATAAATTTAATTGGCATTCTGATGTCGGCGATATTAATGCTGATTTGCTAGTGGATTATAAGAGTAATACCAGTTTTCGTGGATTATCTTTTAACGATAATATCAATCAATTCAAACTTAAACTTGATATGCCATTTAACGTTATAAATTATATTGCAGCTCAATTTGAAAATCATCAACAAAATGTTGTTACACAAAAGCAAATTGATGAAATAGAAATAGGAAATGATATAAAATCCTGGTTAGAAGATTCAATTCTTTTCACTTTTGATAAAAATGGAATGAAAGGGATATATTCCGATGCCAACTATTCAGGTGATACACATCAAGCAGAAGTGAATGGTAAAATTTATAGTAAAGACGATTTTTTCACTCATTTTTGATGTGAATTGAGACAATAAATAATTTTTTAATACGCTAGCGGACATACCATGTTATGAACAATCATCTATCTAAATCACCTGAGAATCAATTTAATCGTACTATGCAAACTCGGCATTTAATTATGTTATCGTTAGGTGGCGTGATTGGCACGGGATTATTTTTTAATACCGGTTATATTATTGCAACCGCAGGAGCCGTGGGAGCGATTATTGCCTATTTAATTGGTGCTTTGGTCGTTTTTTTAGTTATGTTGTGCCTTGGCGAACTTGCGGTTGCTATGCCCGAAACCGGTGCTTTTCATACGTATGCTTCCCGTTTCATTAGCCCTGCTACTGGCTATACCGTTGCTTGGTTATATTGGCTAACCTGGACAGTTGCATTGGGTTCAAGTCTAACCGCTGCGGGTATGTGTATGCAGTATTGGTTTCCGGATATTTCTGTTTGGGTTTGGTGTTTAATCTTTTGTGCAGTTATATTTGTTTTGAATATTGTGACTGCACAATTTTTTGCGGAAAGTGAATTTTGGTTTTCAATAATTAAAGTCATTACGATTATAGTTTTTATTATTGCGGGCAGCGCAGCTATTTTTGGTTTTATACCGATGAAAAACGATATGCCAGCCCCATTTCTTCACAATATTACAGATAATGGTTGGTTTCCACATGGATTGACACCTATCATCATGACAATGGTATCGGTTAATTTTGCCTTTTCTGGTACTGAACTAATCGGTATTGCCGCGGGTGAAACTAAGCAGCCTGAAAAAAGTATTCCTTTAGCCATAAAAACAACCATTTTACGGTTAATCATTTTTTTTGTTGGCACTATTTTTGTACTGGCGGCTTTATTGCCCATGGAACAAGCAGGCGTCATTAAGAGTCCATTTGTGATGGTTTTTGAAAATATTGGTATCCCTTATGCTGCCGATATCTTTAATTTTGTGATTTTAACTGCCATTTTATCGGCGGCTAATTCAGGACTTTATGCATCGGGTCGAATGTTATGGTCGTTATCAAATCAAGGTACTTTGCCAAAATGCTTTTCAAGATTAACCACTAAAGGTATTCCAACCACCGCTATAACAGTGAGTATGTTAGGGGGATTACTGGCGCTATTCTCCAGTGTGATTGCACCTGATACAGTCTTTGTTGCATTAACGGCTATTTCAGGTTTTGCCGTGGTTGCTGTTTGGTTAAGTATTTGTGTATCACATTACTTTTTTAGACAAAAGCTTTCTCAAGAACAAATTATTAATTTAAAATATAAAGCGCCCTACTACCCTTTAGTCCCGATTTTAGGCACAATTTTGTGCGTGATTGCCTGTATTGGACTGGCTTTTGATCCCGAGCAACGAATAGCACTATATTGTGGCATCCCTTTTGTCATTGTTTGTTTTATGGCTTACCATTTGACGCATAAGTATCACACTCGAGTTACTCAAAATGATTAATAATAATCCGATTAAGAATTTATTAAACCAAAAAAACTTTATCATTGTTGACGGTGCACTTGCCAGCGAGTTACAACGTCGTGGATGCGATTTAAATGATAGTTTATGGTCAGCAAAAGTATTATTTGAGCAACCTGAATTAATTCGGCAAGTTCATTATGACTACTTTAAAGCTGGCGCAGACTGTGCCATTACAGCAAGCTATCAAGCAACACCTTTAGGATTTGCTAAAAAAGGGATTAATCTCAATGATTCAATTGCGTTAATACAAAAAAGTGTTGAACTTGCACAACAAGCTAAACAACAATATTTAAGCGAATTAGACCAACCTAAACCTTTACTCATTGCCGGGTCTGTTGGGCCTTATGGCGCCTATTTAGCTGACGGTTCCGAATATACAGGAGCCTATCAACTGAGTGAAGAAGCCTTTATGGAGTTTCATTATGTCCGCATAAAAGCACTTATCGATGCCAATGTGGATTTACTCGCTTGTGAAACCTTGCCTTCTTTTACAGAAATAAAAGCATTAACAAAGGTGATTAAACAATTTCCTGCAATACGTTGCTGGTTTTCATTTACACTGAAAGATGATCAGCATCTGAGTGATGGAACACCGTTATCATTAGTTGTCGAATATTTAAATAATATTGAGCAAATTGCCAGTGTAGGCATCAATTGCATTGCATTAGAAAAAGTGACAAGGTCACTAAATGTGTTAAACAAACTCACATCAAAACCATTAATCGTTTACCCAAATTCTGGCGAAGTATATGATCCTTTAATCAAACAATGGCACCCTAACCCGCAACATAATTGTACCTTTGCTAATCAGTTAACAAACTGGATAGAATCTGGTGCTAAATTAATTGGCGGTTGTTGTCAAACCACGCCTAACGATATTGCTAATATCGCTAAATTCCTGCAAGATAAATAAAACTTTTCGTTGAGTAAGTATACAAAATCAAATAATGTTGATTTTGTATACTTTTGGTTTGATTAGTTGATTTCGATATTATTAAACTTTTATATTCAATCACTAATAAAAGACTTCATATTGAAGAGTAACTTTCTCATCAACGACCGTAATTGAAGGTAATGGATGCTTTAGCGATTTGATGCGAATTGATGATAAAACCAACTAAAGCTGGCGTTGTTTTATCATCAACATTGATATTGTCTATATCAAGTGCATAGAGTGTAAATTGATAACGGTGATTAGAGTTTTCTGGTGGGCAAGGTCCGCCATAATTAGCCGTACCAAAATCATTACGAACTTGCTGACTTCCCTTAGGCAATAAATCAATATTATTACCAGCTGATTGCTTTAACGCTGTCGCATCGACCGGAATATTGACAACCGTCCAATGCCACCATCCTGATCCGGTTGGCGCATCTGGATCATACATGGTTAATGCCAAACTTTTTGCTTCTTTAGGTACATTATTCCATTCAATGCTAGGCGATAGGTTTTTACCCTGACAACCAAATTGATTATAAATAAATTGATCTGTAAAACCATTTTTATTTAAATCAGGACTGGATAGCTGCATTTCAGATGCATAACTGTAACTAGTGAATAACAATAATACTCCGTAAAACAAGGGTTTCAATTTGGTAGAATGACGCATGTTTACTCCTTATATTTTAAATGAATAAAATAAATAACTAACTTATTGACTAATCGGCAGTTTACATCACAATGTTCTATTTCAACCTCATTTAAACTTAGTTGCTAATACTCGCTCAACCGTATCAACTATCGCTTGAGTTTGTGAATCAATTTCTATATTGACTTTATCACCAACTTTTTTATTTTTAAACGTTGTTATCGCTAATGTTTCGGGAATAAGGTGAATTTTAAAACGATTTTCATCTACTTCGCCCACCGTTAAACTAGCGCCATCAATGCCGATAAAACCTTTATATAAAACATACTTTATAAACTGTTTGGGTAGTGTAAGTTGCATCTGGCAATTGGTTGCCGTTTTTTGAATATCAACAATCGTTGCTGTACAAGAGATGTGTCCAGACATGATATGTCCACCGACTTCATCGCCATATTTTGCACTGCGTTCAATATTAACGTAATCATTCAGTTTTTTATCACCTAATGTGGTTAAAGCTAGCGTTTCTTGCATGATATCAAATGAGACCCAATCATCTGCAAAACCTGTTACCGTTAAACAACATCCATCATTCGCAATTGACGCACCAATTTCAATATTTTGCGTTAGCTGACTTGGAAGTTTAACTTTATAAGTTCGTAATTTATCTTGATCGTTAATATCAATTATTTGACCAACACCCTGTACAATACCCGTAAACATATAATTTCCGTTTGAATCTTTTGAGATCTCCATTTTATCGTAATCTAATAATAAATTTCTATGTTTATCATTCATTCCTTAACAAATCAATTTAATCGGTTAAGATTGATTTGAATAACTTATGTTAAGTACTATTAGAGATACCCTAAGAACTCTATTTTTTTGATACCCTATTGAAACTCAGTGTTTAAGTAGCGTTATTAGAATTTGTTATACAAAAACTAGTCAATATTCATTAAGTCATTTTATAATGACATTCTCATTCACTGAGTAAAAATCATTTCTCAAATTTTATTAAGGATTGTTGATGCTAAAACTTATTTTAGCCATTTCATTCGGTTCTGTAGCGGGTGGTTTACTTCGCTGGTTTTTATCACTTAAATTCAATGTGGTTGCCTTTACTATTCCAATCGGAACACTATTATCTAATTTAATTGCTGGCTATATTATTGGTTTTGCCATCGCTTTTTTTAATCATTCTAATCTTTCCCCTGAATGGCGTTTATTAATCGTCACGGGTTTTTGTGGTGGTTTATCAACTTTTTCTACTTTTTCGGCTGAAATTGTTAATTTATTGCAGGAAGGCAGAGTAACATGGGCATTAGCGACAATAGGTATCCATGTTGTTGGCTCGGTATTGATGACTTTTTTAGGCATTTGGACTTATCAATATTTTCGTTCTTGATCGCTTTGTTAGCCTAATAATTGATTAGCCTAACATAACATAAAAAATATTTACAACCTTTAAATACTGCATTAATATACACTGTATATTAATACAGTTAGAGGTCATTATGCTTATTGAACAATCATCACAACAAATTATGGCGTTTGAGTTTGAATCTCCTTTTCAGCAAGTATTACAACAACAGCGACCGTTATTACGTTCATTTAATAAAGCAAAAAAATGGCAGCTTTGGTTATCCGATAGACCGATGTTAAAGCGATCTTGGGTTAACTTTGCCGGTTTAGATAAGCAAAAAGTAATCCATATCACCAATATAAAAAATGAAAATCTGGTATCAACGATTGAAAAAGCCTTACAAAATAAAACGTGTAGTTATGTCGTTGCTTGTATTAAGCAGCTTAATGAACAAGATAAAATACGTTTGCATAACGCGGTGTTAGCCAGTGATACAACGTTATTTTTGGTCAATGATGAATCCAAAGAGCAATATACTCAATACCATTAAACTGAAAAGATGATTATTTTTGGATAAGTTAAGTTAAAAGGAAAGTGATAACACCAATTAATTCGATGAAGAATCAATCATCATCAATGTACGTGTTCTTTTTTCGAGAATTTTATTGAAATTGATACTTTTTTAGGCGAATTTCTAACTGATAATCATCAAGTAATAATTTGTGAAGTTAACAACTCATTTTTCATCGCTATCGTCATGTCAATACTGTTATGTTAACCGATCTGAATCCGACTGATGCCATTAAATTACAGTTTTAATCGCTTTAAGCTTTTTGGTTCTTCACCTTTTAATAAACGCATAATATTACTACTATGGCGAACAATAATGAGGCAAGAAAGCATAGTTACCGGTAAGGTCAACTCAGGTTTAAACAACCAAACATAAAATGGCGCCATAAGAAACCCGATAATAGCTGCAACTGATGAGTAGCCCGTTATCAATAAGGTTATTAGCCAAGTCAGTATAAAACATCCTGTAAAATCAAGTCCAATCGGTGCCATCATCCCTAATGCTGTCGCAACCCCTTTACCGCCTTTAAAATGAAAAAAACAGGGGAAAATATGCCCAAGACAAGCAGAAATGCCAATAATACCTAAAAAGAAGGGCGATATTCCTATTCGATACGCCAGATACACAGGTAGCGTACCTTTGAACATATCAAAAATTAAGACAACAATAGCAGGTAGTTTACCATTAATTCGTAGGATATTGGTTGCCCCAGGATTGTGAGAGCCATGCGTTAAGGGGTTGGGCAATTTCATAGCATGACTAACTATCATAGCACCTGACAATGAACCACAAAGATAGGCGATGATGATCATCGCTAAGATTTCTAATGACAAAAGCCCCTCCCTAGATGTACCTATTTTCTGATTATTATATCGATAAAAAGTTAAACTAATTCAATTAATGAACTTTTTATCGATGTTTATTAATAGAGAAATAAATAAAAGTGGGGAGTTGCCTCCCGTCCTTTTTAATCCTTTAATCAAAATTGACTCTATTTTACTTTCTTTTTTGTTTATCTAATAGTGGTTTTAAATATTGACCCGTGTAAGATATTTTCGATTTTGCAACCTCTTCTGGTGTACCTTCGGCAATAATTTCACCGCCACCATTCCCCCCTTCTGGCCCAAGATCCACAATCCAATCAGCGGTTTTGACGACATCTAAATTATGTTCAATGACGACAATAGTATTACCTTTATCACGTAAAGTATGCAATTGCGCAAGTAATTGTTTAACATCGGCAAAATGCAAACCAGTCGTTGGCTCATCTAAAATATAGAGCGTACTACCTGTGTCACGTTTTGATAGTTCTTTGGCTAATTTAACTCGCTGAGCTTCCCCACCCGATAATGTCGTTGCCGATTGACCAATAGTAATGTAAGCCAAACCAACATCAATCAAGGTTTGTAATTTTCGAGAGATCATTGGAACCGCATCAAAAAATTCACGCCCTTCTTCAACGGTCATATTTAAAATTTCGTTAATAGATTTACCTTTGTATTTGATCTCAAGCGTTTCACGATTATAGCGTGCACCATGACATTGATCACATGGCACATAAATATCAGGTAAAAAGTGCATTTCAACTTTAATTAAGCCATCGCCTTGACAAGCCTCACAACGTCCACCTTTTACATTAAAGCTAAATCGCCCTGGATTGTACCCTCTGGCTCGTGCTTCAGGTACTCCTGCATAAAGCTCACGAATCGATGTAAAAAATCCGGTATAAGTAGCAGGATTTGAACGTGGTGTTCGTCCAATCGGACTTTGATCTATCGCGATAACTTTATCAAAAAAGTTAAGACCTTTAATGGATTTATAAGGTGCAATATCACTTTTTTCAGCGCCATTGAGTTCATTTTGAGCGAGTGGGTATAATGTATCATTAATTAAAGTGGATTTGCCCGATCCCGATACCCCAGTGATACAGGTAAACAGTCCGACCGGAATATTTAACGTGACATCTTTAAGATTATTACCCGTTGCCCCGATTAGCGATAACATCCGTTTTTTATCAACTTTGGTACGCGTTGCGGGGATTTCGATTTTTTCTTTACCGGATAAATATTTTCCTGTAAGCGATGCATTATTTTCCATGATTTGTTTAGGTGTTCCTTGAGCCACAACTTCGCCCCCGTGAACCCCTGCCCCCGGACCAATATCAATCACGTAATCGGCAGCCATAATCGCTTCTTCATCGTGTTCAACCACAATGACAGTATTACCTAAATCACGTAAATGAGTCAATGTATCAATTAAGCGAGTATTATCACGCTGATGTAGACCAATAGAAGGCTCATCAAGTACATACATTACGCCAACTAAACCGGCACCGATTTGACTGGCTAAGCGAATACGTTGCGCTTCACCGCCGGATAAGGTTTCTGCCGAACGTGATAACGTTAAATAATTAAGTCCAACATTAATTAAAAACTGTAATCGGTCATTAATTTCTTTCAGAATTTTTTCTGCAATTTGGGCACGTTGACCGGTTAACACTAAGTTGTCAAAAAATTCTTTTGCTTGTTGAGTACTTAAATCACTAATCGTTGGTAAATTTGTATCGTTAATAAATACATGTCTTGCTGTTGTACATAACCTTGATCCATGACAACATGGACATGGGCGGTTACTGATGTATTTAGCTAATTCTTCACGAATCGTTTGTGATTCGGTTTCTTTATAGCGACGCGTTAAGTTATTTATGATACCTTCAAAAGTATGTTTTCGTTTAACCACATCACCACGATCATTAGTATAAACAAAGGTAATTTCGGTACTACCCGAACCATTTAATAAAATATCTTTTATTTTTTCAGGTAATTTTTCGTAAGGCTTATCAATATCAAATTTATAGTGATCCGCCAAAGATTTTAACATCTGAAAATAGTAAAAATTACGACGATCCCAGCCTTTTATTGCGCCCGCAGCTAACGAAACTTCAGGCATTTGTACAATGCGTTTAGGATCAAAGTACTGTTGAACACCTAAACCATCACATTCGGGACAAGCACCCGCTGGATTATTAAATGAAAATAAACGAGGTTCCAACTCAGAAATGCTGTAACCACAAATTGGGCAGGCAAAATTAGCCGAAAATATTTTTTCTTCAGCTTTTGGATCATCCAAATTAGCTACTTTAACTATACCATTGGTAATGGATAGTGCTGTTTCAATCGATTCTGCCAGACGTAGTTTTAAATCATCACGAATACGAAAACGATCGACAACAACTTCAATAGTATGTTTCTTTTGTAATTCAAGTTGTGGTGGATCAGATAAATCATAGACATCACCGTCTACCCTTACCCGTATATAACCGCTTGCAGAAAGCTGTTCAAAAAGCTTAACAAATTCCCCTTTACGTTCGGTCACCACTGGTGCAAGTAGCATATATCGATTTTCAGCCGGTAATGCCATAATGCTATCGACCATTTGCGATACGGTTTGCGCTGCTAACGGTAAATTATGATTTGGACAACGAGGCTCTCCTATTCGGGCAAAAAGCAACCTGAGGTAATCATAAATTTCAGTAATCGTACCGACCGTTGAACGTGGATTATGCGATGTAGATTTTTGTTCAATTGAAATCGCTGGCGATAATCCTTCAATGTGATCAACATCGGGTTTTTCCATTAATGATAAAAACTGTCGTGCATAGGCGGATAATGACTCGACATAACGCCGTTGCCCTTCTGCATAAAGCGTATCAAATGCTAATGAAGATTTACCAGAACCTGAAAGCCCTGTAATAACGACAAGTTTATCGCGTGGAATAATGACATTAATATTTTTTAAGTTGTGCGTTCTCGCACCTCGAATATCGATATCTTTAATTGACATAGATCTCTTCTTAAGTATGTTTTTTGTACAATTCAAATGAAAATTTAACTGTATATTATACCAGTGATGAGTGATGAAATATAGTACTAATTCACCGTTGATGAGTTTATGGGTTTTACGGTTCTTTTATTAACGCTAACAAATTTATCAATAAAATTCAATGAGCAAAATATCATAATGAGTTTTATCGTACTCCGTTAATGCCAGAACATTTAAGCATAATGTGCCAGTTAACCGACTTTTCGAAGTAAGCATTGAAAATAGATGTTCACTATTTATTAAACTCATTTGCTTGGATGCAATTTTGGCAAGTATGTCATAGTATATGCGCTAAATTCATCTCAATTTAGCGCAATGATTCCTAAATTAAAGATGATCTAAGGCTATTTTAATGACCACTTTACGAACAGTATTAATGTTATTGTTTATTGCACACAAAGGTTTATGGACTTCATTAGGAAAAAAAACAATGAAATCGTTTGAATGCAAAACCAGTAATGTTTCTTCCTTAGGGGTTTCAACAAATGCAATATCGTTAGTAGTAAGTTGATCATCGAGCCTGTTAGTGTAAGGTGGTAAAGTATTAATCGCCATTCCCTCTTGACCGTCTAATACAATTTGCACATCAATATATTTTTGATGATATTCAGGGTTAGCCTTGTCAATGTGACGAGTTGAACTATCAGATAGCATAAAAAATATCTTATCACCGTCAATGTCATAACGCCCTATAGGCGTATTTTGATTGACATTATCTTTGATATATTCAATCGATTGCTTTATTTTGGCAGGCAAATAAGGGACTAAATTTAAATGGTTAATATTACCTAAAATCATATTTGATAATCCTTCATAAATGAAACATTACTGATATCACAAATACACAGCATTTGTTTAAGTATATACTTATCCAATACATTTTAATAGATAGACTATGATAGCCTTTAGACTTTTTTGATGCCTATGACGAATGCTTTATATTGATAAATATAATTAGTTATTGTGTTAAGTTATCCCAGTAAGATTAAAATGACCTAATATGGTCGACTTTAGACTAATCGAGTTTAAACAGAAATCGTGACATTTGATTAAGGAGGTGGTATAACACTAAAAGCCATTTATTATTTACAGTCTTTATCATTATCATATCTATTTTTTAATACACAATAGCTATTCAGATCTTCTTCTTTTCTTAATAAATCATTAATTTCAATAGAATGTATGTCTTTCTAACAAAAGGTAACTATGATGAAAAATAAAGAATTGATCGAAAATTATTACAAAGATGTTTTTATTAACGGTAATGTGGATAAAATTCCTCATTATGTATCAGAAAACTATATTCAACATAATCCTCAGGTTGAAGATAGTCAAGCAGGATTTATTAAATTTTTCAAAGAGTTTATTAAAACTAAACCCAAACTCGATATTGTCAACATCAGTTGTGAAGCGAATATGGTTTACGTATTTTATAAATGTTCCCTACCAGACGGTACCGTGAATAAGGTATGTGATATTTATCGTGTCGAAGGCAATAAGATCGTTGAACATTGGGATGTCATTGAGTCCCATGTAGAAAAAGTAAAATCGGTTAATAAAAATAGTTTATTTTAGATCATTTTATGAAATAAACATGACAACCTTATCTTGGTTGGGTTTAAAGGATAAGGTTGTTATTAAACATTAAGCACGCATTTTTAATCATCAACGATAATAAGACAATTTCTCTACCCAAATGACTGTTATACTGTTTTTAATCAGCAGATTGGAAAATACTACAGCAAAAAACAGCGCTTTATCAGCGCTGATATTTCGATTATGCTGGAATATTAAGTTATTTTTTATTCCCACTCAATCGTCGCTGGCGGTTTACCGCTGATGTCATAGACAACGCGAGATATTCCGTTTACTTCATTAATGATCCGATTTGATACTCGTCCTAAGAAGTCATATGGCAGATGTGCCCAGTGAGCGGTCATAAAGTCGATAGTCTCAACTGCACGTAACGAGACAACCCAGTCGTATTTACGTCCATCCCCCATTACGCCGACTGAACGTACGGGTAAAAATACGGTGAAAGCTTGGCTGACTTTGTGGTATAGGTCGGCTTTATACAGTTCTTCGATAAAGATCGCATCAGCTTGACGGAGTAAGTCACAATACTCTTTTTTCACTTCGCCAAGTACTCGAACGCCTAAACCCGGTCCAGGGAATGGATGACGATATAACATGTCATATGGTAAACCTAACTCTAACCCAACTTTACGTACTTCATCTTTAAAAAGTTCTCGTAGTGGTTCCACTAACCCCATTTTCATCTCTTCTGGCAAACCACCGACATTATGATGCGATTTAATCACATGTGCTTTACCGGTATCAGCTGCCGCAGATTCGATCACATCAGGATAAATAGTACCTTGTGCTAACCATTTCACATCTTTGAGTTTTGCCGCTTCTTCATCAAACACAGCGACAAATTCACGCCCTATAATCTTGCGTTTAGCTTCGGGATCGGCCTCCCCTTTTAGGGCTGCTAAAAAGCGGTCTTCGGCATTCACGGCTATAATATTTAACCCAAATTTATTGCCGAACATGTCCATAACTTGTTGCGCTTCGTTCAAACGTAATAAACCATGATCGACAAAAACACAGGTCAGCTGATCACCAATGGCTTGATGGAGTAATAATGCCGTAACAGAAGAGTCAACGCCACCCGATAACCCTAATAATACTTTATCTTTGCCGACTTTTTCTTTTATTCGGGTAATTGCATCGGTAATAATAGAAGATGGTGTCCATAGTTTTTCACAATGACAAATATCAATTACAAACCGTTGGAGCAATTCAAACCCTTTTATTGTATGAGTGACTTCGGGGTGAAACTGAACGCCATAAAATTGCTTTTCATCATTAGCCATGATGGCAAATGGGCAGGTTTCTGTTCGACCAATGACCGTAAAACTATCCGGTAAAGTTGTGACTTTATCACCATGACTCATCCAGACATCAAGTTGATCTATACCATCGTTGTTAGTACTATCTAAAATGCCGTCAGTTAATTTTGAGCGTCCGATAATGTCGACTTTAGCATAACCAAACTCACGTTGATTTGAACCGGTGACTTGTCCACCTTGACCAACTTGAATTGCCATAGTTTGCATACCATAACAGATACCTAAAACAGGCACACCTGCGTTAAAAACATATTCGGGGGCTCTTGGGCTATTTTGTGCTGTCGTACTTTCTGGACCACCCGATAAAATAATCCCTTTAGGATTGAATTGTTTAATTTTTTCTTCCGATACATCCCACGGCCAAAGCTCACAATAAACACCAATTTCACGAATCCGACGTGCAATTAATTGGGTAACTTGTGAACCAAAATCAAGAATTAAAATACGTTGCTGGTGGATGTCATTTTTCATCAAATTTGTTCCTAAACTATGGTCTATTACAAAATCAAGGTGGTATTGTATCATTTACCGACTAAATTGAACGGATTAAATAAAAAAACAATTGTAAATATTTTACCTTTGCAAGTTTCAATATATCCTGATACGGTATTTTATTTTGTTAATAAAACGACAATCCTTATATGAATTAGTCAGATCTTAATTATTTTCTTTTTGAATTAACTAACCGATTTTAATCATGAATATAATTTTTTTAATACAATAAAATTTCTTTACTTATTTAATAAGTATACTTATAATATGCAGACTTATCAAAACGAGGAAAAAACGATGAATACTATTTCAATTTCTTTTGTACTACCAACAAAGGCTACACCATCTAAAATATGGCCATACTATACTGATCTTAATTTCAGAAAATTATGGGAAACCGATCTTGAAGATTTTCGTATCACGGGCGAGTTAAAAACCGGTTCTAAAGGTATTTTTAAATTACAAAATATGCCAGAAATGGACGTGACGTTATCTAAAATAATTAATGAACAAGAATTTACCGAACAATTTGATATGCCTGACATAGGTTTACTCTATTTTTCACATCAAATTATTGAATTATCGCATAATCAATATGCATTGAAGTCAGAAATTTCATTAAAACCGGATCCGAAAATGGATACTCATGCATCTTATAATTTTATTAAACAGATTTCGGATGATATTATTGATAAAACATACAAATTAAATAGTTTAGTTGAAGGGTAAGTTATGGCAAAGGACAATAAGTTTTTGACGCAATTCCAATCTGATTCAGACTCTGTTGGTTTTCTTTTTATGAAAACTTATTCGTCCTGGCATACAAATATAAAAAATTGTTTAAAAAAACAGTCTATCACACATCCCCAATTTATTGTGCTAGCGACCCTAGCTTATTTATCTCAATATCCTGATGAGATAACACAAGTTATTCTATCCCATAAAACGAATATTGATGTCATGACTATTTCTCAAATATTAGAGAATTTAGAGAAAAAAGATTACATTAAACGCACTTGTTCAATCAAAGATAGTCGTGCAAAATCAATTGTATTAACGCAAAAAGGGCTTGATAAGGCAAATGAAACCGTTCCTTTAGTTGAACAAATGGATCAAGAATTTTTTTCATTATTAAAAGAGGATAAAAAGCACTTTATGACGATGCTTTTAACACTCTTAAAAAACCGAACTGATTGAAGAATAGCTTGAGTTAAAAATTTAAGTATTTGCTGTTTTTAGCTATTCATTATGATTATTGAGTTATCTTGCTGCAAACTTAGTTGATTAATAAGTCTAAAAAAATCAATATTTTTTATTATGTAACTTACTATTATATTAGATAAAAAATATACGTAATGCTAAACAAGCCATTACGTATAAGATGAGTGTAACATAGATAACACTTTGAAACTAAATCATAATTTACATTATTAATTTACACTTACCATTTATGTTCAATACCGATATTTCCTCGATAACCTTGCCGTTTGGTATTTCCAAAATCGTGTTCGTAGCGAGCATCGCCATAAAGATAAGTCTTTTCAAATAAAGGCGTTTTTAACCCAACGCCCAATTCTCCCCATGTACGAGCATAATTTTCACGCAGCTTATCTCTACCTATGGTAACTTGGCTTGGCTTGATAAAGTCATGCAGAATATTACCAATTGCATAGAATGTGGTATGCTGCTCAACTGTTGCTTGGTTATTATTACCCAAACGAATACCGATTCTACCCCGTAATAGATCCTGATTATTTTGATCAACACGACGATATTTATCTTTAAAACTATCTAAATCAACATATTGGTACACTAATTGAACTTGAGGCTCAACTATCCAATAGTCTTTATCAAGATCATTCTGATTTATTTTAAAGGTGTGCCCAGCTTCGGCCGAAATGGCAAATGCCCACCCATTTTGAGTATGTGGATTATTACCATTACGAGCTTCATATTTATTACGTAAATAGGAAAACTGTCCAACTAAATCTAAATAGTTATTCTCTACTGAAAAATAAGTATTGGTTAATCCCAAGCTCAATGATTCTGATTTGCCTTTTCCTGTTCGTTTATTATGGTCAATTATCCCATGTACAGCTCGATATTTATCGGAAAAGTCGGTATGCGCTTTGCTATAGGTTAAATAGATACCTGTATAATTATGACTTCCATCATCACTTACATTATTCAGCAAATCATGACCAAATTGGAATCCATATATATCGCTCTCTAAATTTAATCGATCTTTACCATCTTGTTTTATGTGTTTGCCTAAAATCCTACCCCAAGTTTCACTTAAAAACTCTTCACAAGTATTACAATTGGCTAAATCAAAATTGGTGTATTCTCCCCGACGTTCATGTAAAGAACCAATACTTAAAAATCCTTGTTCCTGATTGACTCTCGCCATAGCAACATATCCTGCTACCGGACTGGCAAAAATGGGTTTAGGTTTAATTGTCGGCGTCGGCGTCGGTGGCGTCGGTGGCGTCGGTGGCGTCGGTGGCTCTGGCGTCGGCGGTTCTGGCGTCGGCGGTTCTGGCGTCGGCGGTGGTGGCGGCGGCGGCGGTGGCGGTGGCGGCGGTGGTGGTGGCGGCGGCGGTGGTGGTGGTGTCGTACCTGCTTGCATAGTCCAGAAATATTCATCACCATCAGCTGTTTGACGTTTTGCTAGTTGAATTTCAGTCGCGCCGTTTGTGTGCGCTTCACCATGAAAATTAAGTTCATTTTTACTTTGTCCTACATAAATCACGGGAACAGTATTTATCACTGCGTCAATTTGACTTATATTACCATCAATCACGTTTTCTGTGCCATTCGCATCTATCGGTATCACTTTAGTCCAACCAGATGCAGTACCTGTGATTTTTAACACATCAGATTGTGAATTCATCGCATAAGTATCGCTGGCATTATTCCACGATGTGTTCAATCTTATTTGAGCATCATTAGATCCGGTATAGTTACCATCGATAGTTAATATATCATTATATTTTTGATGAGATGAATTATCTAAATTAATAATGCCTGAATTGCTATAAACATCAGCTTGTACGATAAAATCATTACCACCATCATCATTATAAGCTGCATTGATTGTTCCACCAGATTCAATTAGAATCGTATTTAATTTTGATATATTATCATTACCTTTTTTTTGCAAATTCCAACGAAAGTCATTAGCTAAATCTAACCAAACTCCTGGTTCTTTATTTATATCAAGAACTTGACCCTCCTCCGCTTTTACTTGCCCTTTGGAAATTAACCCAGTCATACTTCCTTTACCATAAGCATAAAAGCTGACAGAGGAAACTTCATAGTCATCATGTCCTTGTTCAACACCGTTAGCATCATACGTATTAGAAAAAAATTGATAATTAGGTGCAGTGTAATTACCGCTGACGTTGAGAATATAGCCGTCTTGATTAGCATGGAGATCGGTTTCATCACCCATAATTGTAAAATTAACATTTTGTTGACCTTGATCAACAAAAATTAAATCTTTGCGTGCAACAGAACCTTCAATTACGGGATCAGCACTTGTTCCTGTTGTGGTAAATATTGCATTATTTAAACTGATACTCATATTGTGTGATGCAGCTTGTTCAAATTGTCCACTTGAAGTCGCATCATCATGGGTACCAATTTCCAATGCATAACCATTGGTTTTAATGATCGTTTTACTATTATCAAAATTTGCTGTTAATGAAGAATTCCTAACCATTTTGATACCACTACCATTTAAAGCGTTAGTGGTATCAATAGTCAACTCCCCATGTGATTCTAAAATACCTGGCCCCTCACCTGTATTACGGGTTTTTCCCAGTTTAATCCCCACACTATCCCAGTTTAACCTTGAGCTATCATTACCTTTATTAATGATGATAGTGTTTTTCTCTCCTTTCAAAATTACTTTTGGGGTTAACTGACCGTTTCGGCCTTTATTTTCTGCAACCCCATGATTGGTTGGATTGCCCGAAACATAAATACCGATTGAGCGATTTCCCGTTAATGTCATATCTAAATTATCATTGATAATAACTTGTCCTGCAGAACCATCGCCTGAATTATCATAGGCTCCTTGAATTGCTCGAATACCGTTATTTAAAATTGGCTGGGTTTTGCCCCCCTTTGCTGTTTGATTAATTTTCAAACTATCCACTGTGATGGTACTGTATTTACCATTATACGTATCTCTCTCACCGGCATTAACTGACGAACCAGCTAATAAACCATAAGAAGCAACCGTACCACTTGAATTGCCACCACGCGTATAGTTATCATTGATATTTAATTCCACATTTTTTGCAGTCAGATTAACATTGTGATAAGTGGCAAGACCTAGCATGTTACCGTTGTTATTCAATGTAAAATTTAAATTACCTGCATTAATTGATCCGCCCGACACGCCATAGGTATATTGATTAGCCAGACCAGTGTAATCACCGTTTACATTGGCGGTAAGCGTTGTATCACCGACATTGAGTTGTTCATGTAATCGGCTTCGAGTAAGAATATAAAAACTGGCATTACCCGATTGGTTAACGGTCGCTGCGTTAATATTATTACAGCTTGGGCTATTTTGACCGACCAAGTAAGAGCCATCGGCACTGGCGGTACAGTCTAAAGCAAACGAAGAAGCAGAGGTAACTAAAACACTTAATGTTATCATTGCTTTACTTGCTCGTCGTACTAATTCAGAACACACTATAGTAGTACCCGTGATAACATTAAATTTCGTTTGATAAATTTGGTTCATATTAATTTCCTTCAAATTAACGATAAAAAATAAGTACGACAACAAATTACTATCGAGAATGACAACGATTTAATTAAGAACCATCTGAAACTATAGAGAAAAAACAGATTTAAACTGCATATTAATGATTAGCACTGAACTTTTTTAACGACTGTTTCTGTTTTTGACTTGTGATAGCCAAAAAAGCAAAGATTATTTTTTAGGACTTTTTTTCCTAACGATTTGGTTAGTAACACTTCATGCAGTCCAAATGGGCAAAAAAAAGATAATATCCACAAGCGGGTAGATTCCATTGCCTGATTGCATTGAACAAAATTGATATAAGGTTTTTTTTTGTTTAAATAGAGTTGCTCTTGTTCTCGATTGAGATAAGCCCAATTTAAATAACCTAGCGGTTGGTTGTTGTGAATAAATAGAGCAAAATTTTTAGACTGAATAATAGGTAACAAAACGGTTAAAGCGGAGTTTAATTCCGCTTTTTTGTATTCAGGGTTTCGATTCCATAACCAGATCATAGCCCCTAATACCTCAGCTTCATTCCATGAGGTGTCATGATATAAACTCGGTGCAATAATTCTAATCAAGTCTTGCTCAAGACTTTTCATATAGCTTTACCTTTGTTAACATTTACATACAATTGTATTACATAAAAGATAAAAATTCATCAATTTATTTTTTATAAAAAAATAATTAAGATTGATAATCAATTCAAGGCATTAATTAATTTTTAATTAGTTATGAGATGAAGAGTGAATTGAAATTTTTTTGTTAAAACAGTATGAATTATCTTAGAATTGTTTTTATATTTTATTCTTGTGTCTCTACTCCCCTTTATATTGTAAAATTTAATTTAAAAAACTGAGTATTGACTTTTATTATAGTCAATTAAAACACTTTTTTTGACCAATCAAATAACATTAATGAAATAGCGTTAATGGAGTCGATAAAAAAGCATGTGGTAAAAATCAATGCATATAAAAAAAGGTGATGTTACTCACCTCTTTTTTATATTAAAATAACCGATATAAATTAGTTATTTGCATTTTGTTCTTGCGCTGATTGGATCGCCGTTAATGCAATGGTATAAACAATATCATCCACTAATGCACCACGAGACAAGTCATTAACTGGTTTACGCATACCTTGAAGCATAGGACCAATTGAAACAAGATCAGCAGAACGTTGTACGGCTTTATAAGTCGTGTTACCCGTATTAAGATCTGGGAAGATAAATACGGTTGCTTTACCTGCAACTTGAGAATTAGGTGCTTTCGATTTAGCCACATCAGGCATGACAGCAGCATCATACTGTAAAGGCCCGTCGATCATGAGATCTGGACGTTTTTCTTGAGCAATTCGGGTTGCTTCTTTCACTTTTTCAACATCAGCACCTTGACCTGAACTACCGGTTGAATAAGAGATCATTGCAACTCTTGGTTCAATACCAAAGGCAATAGCTGTATCAGCAGATTGAATCGCAATTTCAGCCAGTTCTTGCGCATTCGGATCTGGATTAATTGCACAGTCACCGTAAATATATACTTGGTCAGGCATTAACATAAAGAATACTGAGGAAACTAAAGAACTACCCGGTGCCGTTTTAATTAATTGCAATGGTGGGCGAATTGTATTTGCCGTGGTATGCACTGCACCAGACACTAAACCGTCAACTTCGTTTGCTTCAAGCATCATGGTTCCAAGCACAACGTTATCAGCCAATTGTTCTCGCGCAATCACTTCGGTCATGCCTTTGTTTTTACGTAACTCAACTAAACGCGGTACATATTTTTCACGAATATTTTCAGGATCGACGATTTCAACGCCTTCACCCAATGTCACTCCCTGTGAAGCAGCAACTTTACGCACATCATCTGGATTACCAATTAACACACATTTTGCAATTCCACGCTCTGCACAAATAGCGGCTGCTTTAACTGTTCTTGGTTCATCACCTTCAGGTAATACCACCACTTTTTTCGCATTCCGTGCAAGTTCAGTTAATTGATAACGGAATGCAGGAGGAGATAAGCGACGAACAGAATTCACTACTTGGTTTAGCGACTTGATCCAATTGCTATCAATATGGTCAGCAACAAAGTTTTGTGTGTTTTCCATGCGCTCTTTATCATCAACAGGAATTTCTAAATTAAACTGTTGTAAACAGATTGAAGTTTGGAATGTATTGGTTTTTACCGTAAATACCGGTAAACCTGTATCAAATGCAGGTTGGCATAATTTATAGATTTTTTCATCTATATCATAACCACCTGTTAATAATACCCCTCCAATTGCCACACCATTCATTGCGGCTAAACTGATTGCAACTAAAACATCAACACGGTCAGCTGATGTGACAAGTAATGCATTTGGTTGTAAATGATTAACAATATTTGGCACACTGCGAGAACAAAATGAGATGTGTTTTATACGACGGTTTTTGATCTCACCTTCATTAATGATTTTTGCATCAAAATGTTTGGCAATATCAATTGCACGACATGCACTTAAATCCATATTCCAAGGAATGCAGCCAAGTACCGGTAAAGGACTGTGCGCATTTAAATCGTCGATTGTGATTTTTTTATCATCAAATTTTGGTGTATGATAAATTTCTGCCACATCTGGACGTGCAAGGCTTTGTTCTTCAACGGGGGCATTCACTTTATTGACAATAACACCTACGATTTTTTCATTTTTAATACCGCCAAAATTAGAACGAGCAATTTCGATTCGTTCTTTTAATTGTTCTGGAGTATCTTTACCCATATTAACAACAAAAATAATCTCAGCACCTAATGTTTTAGCAATATTATTATTTAGTTCGTTAGCAAAAGGATAATCACTGGTAGGCACAATCCCTTCAACTAAAACAACATCTGCACCTTTGGTATTTTCAGCATAAAGCGCGACAATTTCTTCCATTAACACATCTTGTTGATTTAAACCTAATAGATTTTCAACATGGCTCATTTTTAGTGGTTTTAAAGCTGGTATAGATGTGTTGCTGCTTACTAAAGTGGTGGTGTTATCGGGCGCATCCCCACCTGCTCTTGGTTGAGCAACAGGTTTGAATACATTTAAGTTAATTCCTTGACGCTCCATTGCTCGAATAACACCAAGACTCACACCTGTTAACCCGACGTTGGTTCCGGTTGGGATTAGCATAATAGTACGAGACATAATCAATTTCCTCTTAATTCTTTATTAAATATAAAAACAAACCGCCATAAAGGCGGTTTTATTTGTCTTTTAAGCAGTTAGACGCGCAGCATCTTGAGCAATGACGAGTTCTTCATTTGTAGGAATAACCATTGCGATTGCTGAACCATCTTTAGTGATTGTGCCACCTTTACCAAAACGTGCAGCTAAATTGCGTTCTTGGTCAAGTTCAAATCCTAAAATTGATAATTTTTGAAGCGCCATACGACGAACTTCTTCTGCATTTTCACCGATACCACCTGTAAAGATAATCGCATCTAAACGACCATCTAATAACATTGCATATCCACCAATGTATTTGACTAAACGATGTACAAATACATCTAGGGCATTTTTCGCATTTTCATCAGTGTCATAGTGATCTGTCACATAACGGCAATCGCTACTTACACCAGTTAAACCTAATAAACCTGATTTTTTATTTAACAAGTTATTGATATCAGCAACAGACATTTTTAAGTTGTCATGTAAGAAGAACATAATTGCAGGGTCGATATCACCACTACGAGTCCCCATGACTAAACCTTCTAACGGAGTTAGCCCCATTGAGGTTTCAACACATTTACCATTTTTAACTGCTGTGATTGACGCACCGTTACCTAAGTGACAAGTGATCACATTGGTTTGATCAACTGGTTTATTTAATAATTTTGCCGCTTCACGGCTAACATAGTAATGACTTGTACCATGAGCACCGTAACGGCGAACACCATGTTTGGTGTATAATTCGTTAGGAATTGCATATAAATATGCTTCTTTCGGCATGGTTGTATGGAATGCCGTATCAAACACAGCCACATTTTTATTTTTCAAATGAGGAAATGCTGCAAATGCTTCACGAATACCGATTAAATGCGCTGGATTATGTAATGGTGCAAATGCCGCTGCTTCTTCAATTCCTTTTAGAACAGAATCATCAATTACAACTGATTGCGTGTATTTTTCGCCACCGTGAACGATTCGATGCCCAATAGATTTAATACTATCTAATAATTCTGGTTTTTGTGGGAAGATGCTATTAACAATAAATTTAATTGCTTCGCTATGTGCTGCTCCTGCGCCTAAAGATGCTTCGTTTTTACTTCCATCAAGTTTCCACTTAATGCGTGCATCAGGAAGATTAAAACATTCAGCTAACCCAGATAAAAATTCATCGCCATTTTCAGGATTGATAATAGCAAATTTTAAAGATGAGCTTCCGCAATTTAGAACAAGAACATTGTTACTTGACGACATAGTAATTCCTATAAATTGAATAAAAAGATATATACCAATCAAAATTGGTAACTCTACACATGATTTAATAATCGATGTGAATATACAAGGTGACTTCTGATATTCTGCATTTTAAGATAAAATAAAGAAAGCCCCTAATTGGATGGCACTATTTTAAGACAATAATAGGTGAATGTCGAGGAATCACAAATTTATGAATTTAGTTAAGGCATTTAAGACTGGTCAACGATATATGGAACTTTGTCCAAAAGATAAAGCACTTTCGTATTCATTTCCCGAATTAAAAATCATAAACCACATAAAAACCGCGAAGAAGTATTTACCCCCAATAATTATTGCGTTAGCTGTTTGGCAATATTATATGCCAGCACAATTAGCGGTGACGATTATCGCAATCTTGTTTGCGTTAAGTTTACCTGTTCAGGGTATCTATTGGTTAGGCAAGCGTTCACAATCTCCATTACCACTCAATTTAGTCGATTGCTATAATCATATTCAATCAAAACTAATTGAAAAAAAAATTTTGGTAGAAAATAAAGAAACGAACGAAAAATTAACCTTCGAATCATTTATGAAGCTGATAACTTTATCAAAAAAGCATTTTGGCAATTACTTTGCTCAAGATGATAGTTCTGAAACTCATTATTAAGATCAAAATAAATGCAGAAACGGCTGGCATCACTAAAAAAACAAATTGATATACTTGAACAACAACTCAATATATCTGAACAACAAAATTATCAAGAACACTATTTTGATGAACACTTATTTAATACCACCAAAATCAATACGGATAACGCTTTTTATTTAGAAAAAATCAAACAAACTTTTCAAGCTTTAGTCAATAATGTGATGAATCAAAAAGATGAACAAATTGTCTATTTGTCTGAAATGTTAGTTAATCAAATCACCGCCCTCACCCGTGAATTAGCGACGCATCAACTTCGTAAAAAAGAAGAATCTAAACTTTCAATTCAAGAAACACTCTCTGAAAAACATTGTCGCCATTTAGATTATTTGCGTCGATTGCAAGAAATGAAATATGAGTTATTACTTTCTGCTGAGTCAATCGATCCTATCAAGATTGCAACACTGGATAATCGTATTTATCGGTGTGAACAAGCGATCAAAAACATTGAACAGGAATTAGATACGGAAAGCGGTATTTATTAAAAAAATGCCAATGCACAAGAAATGAACATTGTTGACTTCGATGAACTTTTTAAATAATCGCTAAATCAACGTCTTGATTTATTGCATTAGTCCTTTGATCAAACATATAGCTAAAATGCATAATGTTATAATGAATAATTAGTATCATCTTTTTGAGTTCTATTTATAATATTAGCTATGATTAGCGATAATGTTCCAATGCTATCCCTTTCTAATATTTTAATAAGGATTTATTCATGGGTAAGATATTTGATGATAATTCTCAAACTATTGGTTATACACCTCTTGTTCGTTTAAAGCATTTTGGTCATGGTAATATTTTAGCTAAAGTGGAGTCACGCAATCCCAGTTTTAGTGTTAAATGTCGTATAGCTTCAAATATGATTTGGGATGCGGAGAAGCGTGGTTTATTAACGCCGGATGTTGAATTGATTGAACCCACCAGCGGTAACACAGGTATCGCATTAGCAGCCGTTGCCGCAGCGCGTGGTTATAAATTAACGTTAACCATGCCTGAAAGCATGAGCATTGAGCGACGAAAATTGTTGAAAGCATTAGGTGCAAATTTAGTTCTAACAGAAGCGTCAAAAGGAATGAAAGGCGCCATTGAAAAGGCTGAGGAAATGGTAGCAAGTAATCCCAAACGTAATATTATGCTACAACAATTTAGCAATCCAGCCAATCCCGAAATTCATGAAAAAACAACCGGGCCTGAAATTTGGCTTGATACTGATGGAAAGATAGATATTTTTGTCGCAGGGGTAGGAACAGGCGGAACATTCACAGGCGTAACACGTTACATTAAAAATACCCAAGGTCGAAATATTACGGCGGTTGCGGTCGAACCAAGCCAGTCACCTGTAATCACTCAAGCACTTGCTGGCGAACCGCTTAAACCAGGGCCACATAAAATTCAAGGTATTGGAGCGGGTTTTATTCCGGCTAATTTGGATTTGAGTTTAATTGATTTAGTGGAAAAAGTATCGAATGAAGAAGCGATCGAAACTGCGCGCATTTTAATGGAAAAGGAGGGAATTTTGGCGGGAATCTCTTCAGGAGCAGCAGTTTTTGCCGCTGATAGATTGGCTAACTTACCGGAGAATAGCAATAAAACCATTGTGGTAATATTACCTTCATCGGGTGAACGTTATTTAAGTACTGACTTATTTAGCGGGATTTTTACCGAAAAAGAATTAGGATGACTTAAAATAAAAGATACCGTCAATTGACGGTATTTAATCCACTTAATTTAGAGATCTATTAATAATTTAAACTGATTAAAATCGTTATTCGTGAATAATGCCAAAATGCCGATAAGCATGCGGTGTTGCAATTCTGCCCCTTGGTGTTCTTTGAATATAACCTTGTTGAATTAAAAAAGGCTCAAGCACATCTTCAATTGTTTCTCGCTCTTCGCCAATTGCAGCAGCAATATTATCTAAACCAACCGGACCACCCATAAATTTTTCAATAATAGCTAGCAATAATTTGCGATCCATATAATCAAAACCTTCATTATCGACATCGAGCATATCGAGTGCTTGGGTCGCTATTTTTTCATCGATAATACCTTTTGATTTTACATCAGCATAATCTCTGACTCGACGTAACAAACGGTTAGCTATTCGAGGGGTACCTCGTGAACGTTTAGCAATTAAATGAGCCCCTTCACAGGATAAATCCATACCCAAAAATTTGGCACTTCGACTAACGATATATTCCAGATCTTCGACACGATAAAATTCAAGCCGTTGTACGATTCCAAAGCGATCACGTAATGGCGATGTTAATGAACCAGCTCTTGTTGTCGCACCAATAAGGGTAAAAGGTGGTAGATCGATTTTAATTGAACGCGCAGCAGGGCCTTCACCTATCATAATGTCTAGTTGATAATCTTCCATTGCCGGATATAAGATTTCTTCAACGACTGGCGATAATCGATGAATTTCATCGATAAAAAGGACATCATTAGGCTCTAAATTAGTTAACATGGCAGCAAGATCACCCGCTTTTTCTAAAACTGGGCCAGAGGTAGTGCGCAAATTAACACTCATCTCATTAGCAACAATATTTGCTAAGGTTGTTTTACCCAGCCCAGGAGGGCCAAAGATAAGAACATGATCGAGTGCATCACTACGCTGTTTTGCGGCTTGAATAAAAATTTTCATTTGCTCACGCACATGAGGTTGCCCGATATATTCATCCAGATACTTGGGACGAATTGCACGATCTAGAGACTCTTCTTCTTTTTGAGCTTGTGGAGCTATTAAACGATCCGCTTCAATCATAATGCTTACCTTTTTATAACGCTGATTTTAATGCTTCACGTATAAGCGTTTCACAATCCATTTCAGGCTTGATAACTTTACTGATTATACGGCTGGCCTCTTGTGGCTTATAGCCTAAAGCAATAAGGGCGGAAACAGCTTCACTTTCAATTTGATTTGAGGATTTTTTGATATTGCCAGTTTCAACAATGGTCATTGAGTCAGATAATTCTTCACCAAAGCGTTTAACACGATCTTTCATTTCCACAATTAATCGTTCTGCCGTTTTAGTCCCCACGCCCGGTAATTTAACCAGCGTTTTGATTTCACCTTGTTCAACCGCCACGATAAATTGTTGAGCCGACATTCCTGATAATATTGCCAATGCTAATTTTGGTCCAACGCCATTCACTTTGATCAGTTCACGAAACAATTCGCGTTCTTGTTCATGATTAAATCCATATAATAATTGGGCATCTTCACGAACAATCAGATGTGTTAAAACGATAACTTCTTGACCATTGTTGGGTAATTCATAAAAACAGGTCATGGGCATAAAAACATTGTAACCGACACCGCCCACATCAATAAGCACTTTGGGTGGCTGTTTTTCTATAATGATTCCGCGTAAACGACCTATCACAATTAATCCTTAATATTGAGTGTTATCAGATTTATCAATGACATGTAACAATGAAAAAAGAATAATTACTCAATCAAATACAGTATTAATGAGTAAAGTGTATGTTGTCATTGATATCGAGTGTATAAACTATTGTTGTTTAGTTTACCTGATGAAATTGAAATAATAAAGAAAAACTGTATAAATAGACAGGCAATAAAAGGAAAAATTTTGCCGACCAATTCGGCAAAATAGTGAGTAGAAACAGCTGATAATTTGCTTAAATTAAAAAGGCATTTTGAAACCTGGTGGTAATTGCATTCCACCTGTAACTTGAGCCATACGCTCTTTTTGAGCTTCATCTAATCGGCGAGTTGCATCATTAAAAGCTGCTGCAATAAGATCTTCTAACATCTCTTTGTCATCTTCATTCAATAATGACGGATCTAACTCAACTCGTTTACAGTTATGAGCGCCATTAATGCTGACTTTAACAATACCTGCACCCGACTCTCCTGTTACTTCTAATTTGGCGATTTCTTCTTGCGCTTGCTGCATTTTTGCTTGCATCTGCTGGGCTTGTTTCATTAAATTACCCAAACCGCCTTTTCCACCTGAAAACATAATTATTCCTCGTTAAATATATTTAGTCCATAATTATACAGGACGAATACTTGTTTCATCAATCTTGGCTTCAAAATATTGGCAGATCATTGCCACTTTTGGATCTTGATTAATTGTCACTTTAGCTTGCGCAAGTTTTTGTTGATAAAGATCTTCACGCATTTCCAAAGGTGTTTTTATCGTTTGATTATCATCAATAATAACGTTAATTTTTAACGGCTTTTGTCGATAATTCGACATCGCTTTTTCTAATTTTGAAATATTTGCTGATGCATTAATGAGATGTTTTACCGCTGATCGCAAATGTAAAACGATATTTTCATCATCTATTTGTTCAATAGAGCAATTTATCGCAATTTGCTTAATTAAAGGCGCAATATCGAGTTGCTCAATTTCGGCACACCATGCGTCTTTTTGCACCATTTCATCAATTAATTTTTTCATCATTTCGGGTGTTTTATCACCATTTAATGATTCGCGAAAACTTTTCGTATCAATGATTAATTCATCTTTGGTTTCAATCAGCCCACACGCCTGCCATTGATAATTTTCTGCGGTAATTTGCTCTTCATCCTCATCGGGCTTATTTAAGTTATTTTCATTTGATTCTACGTGTGAACGTTTGTCTGTGCCATGCGCTAATGATGCATTGATACTCGCCTGAATTGGTTGATTTTTTTCAACCAGTTCAGACTTTTTTTTATTTTGTTCCTCTTGTATTAATTGCATCCGCATTTCTAAAATACTTTTCGTCATTGAAGAGACATCATCTGGGATCGGCATATCGTGTTTAGCCGGTTGTTGCTGATTATTTTGAGAGTGTTTTATTTCAGATTGTGCGTTACTCTCAATACGTGATGTCTTTTCTAACTCAACTTGTTGAAAATTGTGCACTGATTGTGGTGAGCCAGATGCTGATTTTTGATGAATATCAGTCACGGGCGGTACATTAATCATCGAGTCAGATGTGGCGTTTGATATGTCACTCTTACTAGCTGATGCTTGAATAGGTAAAGGCTTTGATGGCTGCGGTGCCTGAACCGTTGGCTTTGTATTTGACACTAACTTATTGTTATCATTAGTTTTGGGTTGAAAAGCTAATGCTCTTAGAAAGCTCATTTCAACACCTATTTTTTTATCGGGTGAATAGGCTAATTCTTTTCGCCCCATTAATAATATTTGATAAAATAACTGAATATCATTTGGCGCAATGTATTGTGCTAAAAAGCGTATTCGTTCTTCATTATCGGTATAATCACCCAATGCTGTTGGTACAATTTGTAATAAAGCGATTTGATGCAAAAGCGTAATGGTTTCAGCCAATAAGTTATCCCAATCCACGCCTTGTGTTGCAGCTGCTTCAATCTGTTGCATCAAAGCATTGCCATCATTTTGATAAAGTGCCTCAACCAATAAAAAAGGAATTGTTTTATCCAGTGTTCCTAACATAACGCTGACTGATTGCGCATCAACAATGCCATTACCTAAGGCAATAGCCTGATCGGTTAAACTTAAGGCATCTCGCATACTACCATTAGCCGCTTTGGCTAATAACTGAATCGCCTTCGGTTCATATTCAATTTTTTCAAGTTGTAAAATGTGAGAAAGCTGTTCCGATATAAGCGAAGTATCAAGCACATTTAAATGTAAATGTAGGCAGCGTGATAATATGGTAATCGGTAACTTTTGTGGATCAGTTGTTGCCAACAGAAATTTAACATGTTCTGGTGGTTCTTCTAATGTTTTTAGCAAGGCATTAAAACTGCTGCGAGATAACATGTGCACTTCGTCAATTAAATAGACTTTAAAGCGCCCTTTAGTTGGCAAGTATTGAATGTTATCTAATATTTCACGTGTATCTTCAACTTTAGTTCGTGAAGCGGCATCAATTTCTAAAAGATCGACAAATCTGCCTTGCTCAATATCACGACAATTATCACATACCCCACAAGGCGTAGCAGTAATCCCAGTTTCGCAGTTTAAGCCTTTAGCAAGTAAGCGAGCAATGGAGGTTTTTCCAACACCACGCGTGCCTGAAAATAGATAAGCATGATGAACCCGACCTAGCGAAAGTGCATTTGATAGAATTTTGAGGACATGCTGTTGCCCTACGACTTCAGTAAATGATTTTGGTCGCCATTTGCGTGCCAGAACTTGATAACTCATATTCACCATTGCGTATAACTAATCAATTTGGCATCAATAATATCATAAAGCGTAAAATTAGTCTTTAAGATGACAGTAAACAATTTACAATACTTTATTGAATGAGAATCCAGTCAATTGTTATTATTGACGTTTATTTTAATGAATGCTTTTAATAAATAGATTATTAATAAGAAATGAATGATAAGAATAAATTAAGTTTGTTGTAGTTAGTTATTCAGAAATATGGGCGTGTTTACTAATACAGATTCATTGTAGTTGAAAATTTGAATCCTGAGTAGATAAATCTCAACCATTATTTCGATTCCATAATGGTTGGATTATTCATATTTATTATTGATTCAAATATGACCAAGCATATTGTGCGTAAAATTCTGCGCCCATAATCATGCCGTCTTCATCAACATTAAAACAACCATGGTGATGTGGCCACTGTGTATCTTTTTCAGGATTACCCGAACCCACTAATGCAAATGCACCAGGAATGTTTTCAGTATAAAAACTGAAGTCTTCACCGCCAGTTGTTGGTGGCTCGAAATAAAGGGCTTGTTCACCAAACGATTCAACAATGACTTTTTGTGCTAATAGCGCAGATTGTTCATCATTAATGACGGGTAACGTGCCATAAATGTATTCTACTTCAGCCGTTGCACGATACATTGCGGCAACTTGATTGGCGTAACGGCGAATAGCATCTTCGATTTTATTTCGCACTTCAACACTAAAACAGCGAACAGTACCTTCTAAAACCGCATTTTCCGCAATAACATTGAAACGAGTGCCGACATCCATTTTTCCTATGGTGACCACCGCAGGGGTAAGCGGAGACACTTCACGTGAGACAATCGATTGTATGTTCATCACAAATGAAGATGCCACCATGACAGCATCAACCGTGTCGTGAGGCATCGAGCCATGCCCGCCCTTTCCTTTGAATCGGACAGTGAGCAAATCGGCAGAAGCAAAACTTGAACCTACCACACAGGATACTTTTCCGACAGGCGTTTGTGACCAGATATGCATACCAAAGGCTGTATCCACATCATTTAATACACCTTGTTTTATCATGCCTTTTGCACCTTGTGCGATTTCTTCAGCAGGCTGAAAAACTAATCTCACATTACCTTTTAGTTGATCACGTATTGCATAAAGCGCTTTTGCCGCAGTCAGTAGCATGGCTGCATGCGTGTCATGTCCGCAAGCATGCATCTTACCGTTGATGGTTGATTTGTAATCAATATTGTCGTTTAACTCTTGCACCGGTAACGCATCGATATCAGCTCTCAATAAAATTCTTTTACCTGGTTTTCCGCCTTGGATATCGGCAATAATACCGGTTGGCTCAGTACGACGATAAGGGATGCCAATTTTATCAAGCTGCTCTGCAATTTTATCTGTCGTTCTGAACTCTTCCCACGGTAATTCTGGGTGACGATGCAAATCACGGCGAAAAGCGACCATTTCTTTTATATTTTGTTGTACTATCTTTTTAATATCTTGATTTATCATTTTACTACCTTTGTTCTTGTTATTTAGTCCATCAAAATTAATGCGTTTGATATTGAAAACATATTAAGAAGATAGTTAGAAAAACTGTTCTTAAATCTTGTTATCCGATTAGTTGTCATCAAACTTGTAGACATTTATCATTTACTGTATTGCAGGTGCGACTATCATATTGACCATAAAGCCTGCTAAAACAACCGACACTATAGTGACTGAAATAAATCCACCAATCAACATAGGCGGTAACATATGACGAGTAAGTACCTCTTTTTCTTTTTCATTTTTGGTCAAATTATTAATCACTTCATTGGTAATAATATAATCAGCAGGAAACCCATAGAGTGCTGTTAGTGCTATCGAAAACGCCATTTCTCGACTAACGTTTAGCATTTTTCCGGCAATAAGCGAGAAGATAAACATACCAAGTACAGCTGCTAATATAAAGACAACCAAAGGCGTAATTAATCTTACTAGCATGTCAGGTGTAGCTTGACTTAATGTGTCAAAAATAAACAGCATAAGCCCCATGACCGCTAAACCAAAACCACCCGCTTTTTTTAAAGGATGGCGTTCAAGAAAACCACACGATGCGGCAATCACACCGAATAATAGACAAAGTACAAATGGACTTATACTGATAATAGGATCCAATACTTTCGCCACGTAATAGGCAGAAAATCCAATAATCGCAATTCGTAAAAAAATAAAATAGGTTGTGTTATACCGTGCTGAAAACATCGCAAACATTTTTGGCATTGGATGTTCATCATTAGATTCGGTTTCTTGTTTATTCGATGTAGACTTAGGATCATTTAAAGCATTCCATGTACCCTCATGATACTGTTTAAGCACTCTGCGCCCTTCACGTTTAAGCATGATTGAAGTGAGAGGATAACCAATAAAACCTTGCATGACATAAATAATAATGGCAAACACAGCAAGATCTTGTAAACCGGCTTTCGTTGCACCGCCAGCCATTATAATAGCGGAAACAATCCCCCCAACTAAAGGTGGAATCGCAACAATAACTGTATTGTAGTCAAAAAATAAGTATCCAACGATCACAACCACAATGATGATTCCAATAATGCCTGACAGTGAAATAACGATAGTTTTCCATTGGCGCAGTAACTCTTTAACTGAAAGTAAAGTTCCCATGTTAACGACTAACAGATACATAAACATGACAGCAACGACTTTGGGTATTCCTGCTCGAGCGACAATATCTTTTGGGAAAAAAGTGAAGTAACCTGCTAAGAAAAGCACGGCACAAACAAAAACTGACGGCACCCATGCTTTGGTTCGTGTAGATACAATATCGCCTAAAAAAAGAATTAGTAGCAATAATACTAATGCAAGCATTTGAGACATATCATTCATTGTTGACATAAAAAGCTCCATTTTATTGGTTGTTAATTATTTAACTTTTCCTGTTGGATCATACAAATAATTATTATGCTAAGTTTATTTTTAAATAGTTTTAATATTATATATTGTTAATCATGTATTCTTTAATTTTATCAAGAAAAAGATTGCCATATTTTCCTAATTTAATTTTACCAACACCAGTAATATTGAGTAATTGTTGTTTGCTTTCAGGCATGGTTTGTACCATTTCGAGTAAGGTTGCATCACTAAAAATAATATAGGGTGGAACATCTTCACTATCGGCAATGTCTTTACGTAATTTTTTAAGATACCCAAATAAAATACGCTCTTCATAAGATAAGATAGTGGTTAAATTTATTGCTCTTGCATAACGATTTAAACGACTTTTCTTCACAATTTCAAGTCGTGGTTTAGCCAAGGATAATGCAATTTCACCTTTCAATATTTGGCGTGCACGCTCTGTTAATTGTAGGGTATTATACGCAGCAATATTTTGTATTAGATAGCCATGATAAATTAATTGCCTTATTACATGAAGCCAATAATCAATGGAGTGTTCTTTTCCAATACCATAAACAGACAAACGATCATGTCCGTTTTCTTTTATTTTCGATCGGTTTGATCCTCGTAAAACTTCTGCAATATATTGCGCACCATAGCGCTGCTCAACACGATATATACAAGATAATACTTTTTGCGCATCAACTAAACCATCATAATGTTCAGGAGGATAAAGGCATATATCGCAGTTATTACAAGGTTCGTGTCGTTGTTCACCAAAATAGTTGAGTAAAACGATACGACGGCAAGTTAAACTTTGGGCAAATGATTGCATTGCATCGATTTTATGGAATTCAACATCTTTGTGTTGTCCTTCCATTTTTTCACTAATCTGTTGTCGGTACCAGCTCAGATCATTGGCATTAAACAGTAGCATAACTTCAGCCGGCACACCGTCACGCCCTGCTCGCCCAGTCTCTTGATAGTAAGCCTCGATACTGCGTGGACAATCGGCATGAACAACAAAACGGACATTCGGTTTATTGATCCCCATACCAAAAGCAACGGTTGCAACAATAATTTGTATATCATCTTTTAAAAAAGCTTCTTGTGCTTGTTGGCGTTGTTGATTAGTCAGTCCTGCATGATAAGCTGCAACGGAAAATCCCCGTGCAGCAAGTCTGGTAGTCATATCTTCTACTTTTGAACGACTAGCGCAATAAATAATGCCGCTATTCCCTTTTTGGGTTTCAATGAATGAGACAATTTGGTCGGTTAAATTATATTTTTCGACAACTGTATAACGGATATTTGGACGATCAAAGCTACGAACGACAACTAAGGGATCCACTAAATTTAACTGGGTAATAATATCTGCTTGAGTCATTTTATCGGCAGTTGCCGTTAAAGCAACAATCGGCACACCAGGAAAACGTGCTGAAAGTTGTCCCAATTGCCGATAATCAGGTCTAAAATCATGCCCCCATTGTGAAATACAATGTGCTTCATCAATTGCGATTAAAGACGGTGGATTTTGTTCGATTAAACTTTGAAAATACGCTAATGCCAATCTTTCTGGTGAGATATATAAAAGCTTAATAGAATGATTAAGGTATTGTTCTATGACATTTTGCTGTTCGGATGACGATTGAGAACCATTTAGATAAGCAGCAGGAATACCATTTGCGGCTAATTGATCTACCTGATCTTTCATCAATGAAATTAAGGGTGAAATTACAATTGCGGTTTTAGGTAGGATTACAGCGGGGATTTGGTAACATAACGACTTTCCGCCACCAGTAGGAATAATAATTAAAGTGTCACGCCCATCGATAATCGATTCGATAATTTCTTTTTGTTGATTTCGGAAAGATTTATAACCAAAAACATTATGCAAAACTGTATCAATCTGATCTTTTATCGACATGCTAACCTAAAAATAAATCACTGCTGTTAATTTATCGAGTATAGCTAAATTTAAAGCAACAAACCACCTTGAACTGATATTTGTTTTCAATTTAGATTTGTTATAGTTTTAAAACTAACAAATTTTGTGTTTTTTATAGTCAAAAATGTTCAACAGATGAAAAAACAACCAAAAAATAATTTTTTTACTTGCTTGTAATCAATTTGAAAGCTAATATTTGCGTGTTTCAAATTTACGCCCGTAGCTCAGTTGGTTAGAGCATCACCTTGACATGGTGGGGGTCAGTGGTTCGAGTCCACCCGGGCGTACCATCATTATGTTAATGAATGCGTATCAAAATAATAAGTTTCAATATCCTTAACTAATCGTTTTTTCGAATTTTCACATCACAAAGTTTTTATTTAACTAAAATTATTCAAAATAAAATATAGATATAAAGTTTTAAATTCAAAAAATTAAAAAAATATCAATTGTTAAATATTGTAGTATAAATTAATTATTGAATTCACATTGAGTATCTAAATTTAATATCTCAATTTGCTAGCTAATTCAATGTATTTAGCGCAGAATATTCCATTTAAAGAATGGTATGCTATGCTTTTTCTATCTAAATTATTTCAATCTTCAAATTCAAAATTAGTTAATAACTGGCTTGATAACTATCTAGATATTCTATTAAAACGTAATTTAAAACCTAAAACTATCGAAATAAAAAAATATTTAATCAAAGTTATCAGACAAAACATTGGAAAAAGACCTTTAGCAAAAATCACACCTCAAGATATTGCTCAACTCATTAAGATTTATACTGATCAAGATAAAGCACCATCAGCGAAATGTATGTATCATTTACTCAAAGATATATTTAGAGAAGCTTATGCTCAAGGCTGGAATGATAAAAATCCAACTGATCCAATAAAATGCCCAAAAGTTACAGTAAAACGATCTCGAATGACATTAAATGAGTTTAAAAAAATATTAAATGAAGCTGACAAAACGGGAAATAAAACGTTACATGATGCAATGATGTTAGCCATAGTAACGGGTCAACGTCGTTCCGATATCGCAACTATGAAAAAATCTAACATTAAACGTAATTACTTATTAATTGAACAATATAAAACTGGAGCGAAAATAGCATTACCAGTTAAATTGAAATGTAAAAAACTGAATATTAGTTTAAAAGATATCATTGATTCAACCAAAAATAATTATTTGCTAAGCAATAATAATAAACAAATAAAGTTAGAAGCAATAACAAGACAATTTGCACGTTTACGTGATAAAGTTTTTAAAAAAAATTATTGGACAGGTACACCTACCACATTTCATGAAATAAGATCATTAGCAGAACGTTTATATCGAGAACAACGACTCGATACAATGACTTTATTAGGACACAAATCCCAACAAATGACAGATAGATATAATGACAATAGAGGTAGGGAATATAAAAAACTAAGGATTAATAAAGCATCCTATTTATGAGGTAGGTCATCAAATAGAGTTTAAACAACGACCTAAATTTAGTAATTCAGCAATAACAACTTTTCGTGATTTTGTCGGTTCATTGAATAAAAATGGTTATTTGAAATTACCAAATGGATTGTATGTTCAATGGGGGAGTGCCAATTATGCAGTTGAAGATGGAGAAGCTGGAAGTTTAGTGCCATTTAACATACCTTTTCCAAACGAATGTTTCGCTATTATCACTAATGATGGTTGGGGAGGTGTCAATTCAACAGCTGCTAATCCAATATCAAAATCCTATTTTAAGTGTTGGGGAAAAAATCCACTTGGTTCATATGCTAATACGGGTCTTTTTTATATTGCAATAGGGTTTTAAGTAGTTGTTTTACTTACTCTAAAAATATTGATCTATAAAATTGTTAATAAATTATATTTTAACCAGCATTTTGATTCTTCAACAAACAATAAGAAAAAATGTCAGAATTAATTGGTTAATTTTAATATTATTTTTTCTCAAAATAAGGCTATAATTTACTGCTCATATAATTTAAGAAAATTCTGATATTAAGATCAATAGCATTAAATACAATTAGTTATCTGAAGAAATAGATTTAACATTTTTTAAAATTAATATTGTTAATTCTAAATCATTGCCGTATTGATATTCATCTTATTCTATTAACATGTTTTTAAAAAATCAAAAAGTAGAGCATAAGCTCTACTTTTTTACGATTTTGCCATCGAGTATTTCAAACGATACCCCATTGATCACCGCTTTACGTATTTCGGATTCTATTTCAAAATTAACATCAATAACATCATCTGGAATATTAATATCTAACTCATCACCAACATAAAATGCATTTTCAATTTTACTATATAGCATAACTACTCCTTTTAACAACCAACTGAATAAAAATGTATAATAGGAATATATCCAAGTGTAGATGATGTTACTGATACGTCAAAAGAACTTCGTGATACCACTCCTTCCTTTTCTCGTTCACCACGATTACTACGAACCCACGTACCATATTCATTATACTGTTTATCGCGATGCAACGGTTGTCCTGCTAGCGAAACAGTTGTTGTTATTTGAGTTACAGGATATGATCTAGGAAACAATATTTTATATATATTTGTGTAATAGATAGTCCCATTAATATTTAATGCATTATAATCTCCAATAGGAGGGAGATTTATTGTTCCGAATTGATGGATATAACCATTGGGCATCGAATACCAACCTGTAGCTTTATTGTTGTGTGCAGGAAATTGATCTGCAGTCACTATTGGACTATTATTAACTGATGGTCTATTAGTACAATTAAAATGATGACCTACCTCATAAATAGGTTCATTACCATTCATCGTTTTTTGTGCTGGTAAAGCATTAAAATCATCCGCTTGTATCTTTCTCCATTTTGACGTATTTTTAGATGGGTTGGCATTATCATTATCAACTAAAGCGGTATATAGAAAACCATTATATTTTATGATTGCATTTGCAGGATATGTCACTGATTCGCTCCATTCCGGAACGCCTTGTTGCAGCAGATACAGCATATTTTTATCAATACGGTTAAATGCGCCATTCATCCATTCAAGCGGTGGTTTTGATGCGGTTTGATCGATGGTGATTCCCCAGCCTCGACTTACATCAGGAAAATCCGTAACTTCCCCTTTTTTTGCTGAATCTGCAAAGATTAAATAATCTGGTTTTTTTTGTATAATCATTGAATAGTTCCTATTTCTTGAAGTCGAACAAATTTGCCTAAATTAAAACCGAATGATGCATTGTCATGCGAAAATCCAAACGGTTCGTTATTAATTAGAACAATATATTGATACATAACACCAACAGGTCGGGCTAAAATATCCATTTTACTAATTGCATATAAAGTAAGTGAATTGAGTTGATCACTGTTAACTAATACATTCATTGTCATATTTTGGGAATCAATAATATTTCCATGTTTGCCAATCACGAATTTAATTGATTTTACAATGTTTGATATTTCACCACTTTGATAATTTTTAGTAATTTTTGCCTTAATAAAGAAACGATAATCGCTATCATTTAATACAACAGATGCCGTTAAAGCATCGCCATGTCGATAAAATTCACCAATATCAAATGATAATGCTGTGTTATCTTCTAACCATCCAAAATATTCTTTGGTGATAGCAGAAGGTAACACACGCGAGACGCCAACATGACGACCAATCAAATCAAGTGCATAACCTGTCGCGTCGTTGATGCTGAGAACATCCGCAATTTGAATGACATTGTTAAACGTGTTACCAGTCTCTTTATTGATAGCTCTGATAGTGCCTAATGCCTTGGGTTTTGTACGATATTGCCAAATGAGGAATTTTTCTCTATTCATCTATTAGCACCTCAACATGCGTTATCTGTGCATACTCTCGATAATCGATATTGACAATGTTGGCACTGTTTACAGCGAGTTCTTTAATATAAAATCCGTCAACTAAGTTAATGCTTGAAATAATGCGAGATGCATACACATTTTCACCAATTTCAAAATCAAGACTTTTTAAATTAGCTTTAATCTGTTCTGAATTAATATCATTAAAAGATTTGTAACGACCAATTGTCATTGAGACATTGATATCGACTTTTCTTGGTCTATCAAAGTAAACTTTTCGAGGTATTTCATCTAATAAATACATCGTCTCAATTTTCCCAAATAGTCCACAACCGCCAATTTTCTTTTTAGTGATCACCTCTGCTATTTTTTCATCATCGCCACCAAGGATCACGGCATTAAATGAATGAGCAGGCACACCCTTTTCATCCGTTTTATTCGTATAGTTTTCATATACTACGCATTTAGTCACACCTGTTATATTCATTAATGCAGACTGTATGCCTTGGCGATCATCATAATTATTGATTGAATGAGATAACATAAAGCGTTTTAATAGTTGCGCATCAGTTTCTTCATCAACTCCGCCATAGCTTTGGGTGTTGGCAGTAATTTTATCTATGCCGATGATAATAGTGCTCGGTGTAAATTCATCCATTGCGTTAACGGTATAATGACCTAACTCTAGCGATCTAAATTTTGAACGAGCACTACCTAAATCATTTAATTTTATTGGCTCTGTTGTTACCCATTTATTTTTGTTTTTATCAACATAAATAGCGTTTTGAGGAATCAATGTGTTTGGCGTTCCATTAAAAATGACTTCATCGATGTATGAATATGATGCGGTTATTCTTGTTAATCCTGCATACATTGCCCGTTGTTCCAACCACTGCCCAGTCGCTTGATAAGGGTCTAACATCTGAATAATAAATGATACTGCTTGATGTATGTTCGATAATTCCTGAGAAAATAAACCGAGCAATTGCCCATCTGGCGTATCACTATCTAAATTGACATTTTCACCATAAATCGATTTAAAACTTGTTATTAAACGATTTTTAATTGTGTCAAAATCATCAATAACAATTCCTTTATCTGTTATCTGTAACATTAAATGAAGCCTCATTAGAATTGTTGAATTTATCTGTGTAGGTAATTTGAATGAGAAACTCACGCGTCTCGCTATCCAATAAAATATCGAACTCATCAATACTAATCACACCTTCAATGTTGAAAATTTGTTTTTTTATATCAATTTCCAACTGTTTAGTATTTGGGTTTTTAGCAAGATAATCAAACCAGGCAATACCGTCATTGCGATCCAAAAACCAATCTTTTTTTAAGGATAATAATTTAGTTTTTACACACTGGGCTATTGCATCTGACTGATGTAAATAATTAGCCAAACCTTGCCCAAATGTCCAATCATGATTATTGTCTAACTCTCTTACTTTCATGTTGGCTCTCCTGTCGTGTCTTCGCCGCTTTTCACACCTGTATGTCTATGAGTATTCAAACTAATTCCTTTGTTTGTTATGACATCTTGTGCAGTGATTATGCCGGCACTAATTGTATTGCCGTTAGATTGATTGAAACTACCAATTTGGTCATAGTTTCCAAACTGTTGCTTATTTCCTTCATGTACAATATTGCCTTTGATATAGATTGTTCCTTCCGTTAATCGAATATGAGTTTGCCCGTCATCTGTTTGCATCGATACGCCATCATGATAAAAATCTGGAATTTTGTTAGGTACACTGTTACAACCAACGATAAAAAAACCATCGCTTAAGTCATTCATACGATTATCAAGCGGTTTTGATGCTTCGCCCGATGCAAACCAGCCATCAATGCAACGACTGGAAAAGACCACCAGACCTTCATCACCTGCTTTGATAGGCACCGTCATACAAAAACCGCCGGCGTGAGGAAATTGTGCAGGAACATCAACCAATGGCGGAATCGATATCTCTTCCCCATTTGCTAATACTCTATTAATCATCGGTTTACATTGCACTGTATGACCATCAAAACTTATCACCTTTGCAGGCAACGCCGTATAAATATTTGATTGGGCACGTTTAATTTGATTTTCAATTGCTTGGTATAGCGTATCAACCATAATTTACCTACGAATTTAAGCCAATAAAAAACCACCTTTGGCAGGTGGTTAATTTATTGTTGGTTACAGAGTAATTGTCTAGTATTGACTGATAGAATGATTATTTTAATTAAAATAACTTATTGTTTTATAAAAGATACCAGAAATTTAATTTTGATTTGATAGATTAGAAAATATTTGAAACGAATGGAAATAAAAAAATTACGTTGAGATTGCAATCTTTAGCTTCGGGAACGTTAGCGTATATCTGCTAACTTTAATATTACAGTAAAATGTTTGATTAGATTAAGCGTGTTAACTTTGTTTTTACTAAGCTTTACTTAAAACATCTAAACAATGGTACAATAACAATAAAAATGACCAGATCCCAAAAATTGCAATCTTTTTTAGATATTAATCAAGAATATTCATTTGATTGCATTAATAGGTTTAATTAATTTGCTCAGCAAGTTTAATCACTTCTGAAACAGTTTTACCATCAAGTTTTTGCTTCATGATTTCTTCCATTTTCTTATTATCGTAATTTGCTTCGGTAGCCGCCTGCATATTAATTTTACTCAAAGCTGCTGTAAAAGATTGCGCTTCACTGAAGTTAAGGTCTTTTACAACTTCAGCTAATGATTCTTGATATTTTTCAGGTGTTGAAGCATCAATCTTTTTATCGCCACAAGCAGTTAATAAAGTTATAGACATTAAAAGTACAAGTAATTTTTTCATTTTTCCATCCTTTTATAAATTATATTGGGATGCTCATCCTATATCTAAATTGATAACAAATCAAATTTTTTCGAAGTTACCAAAAATACACTGTAATTTGCTTTGCCAGTTATTCCCATATAGATCCCCACTATGTTGTAGCGCTTTAATTTTATAGTCTCCATTGAGTTCTGTGAGTTTAGATTCAACTCGAATTAATGCACCTATCTTATAATGCGGATTACATAATGTTGTTATTTCTAACCCTTTATCTGTCTTTTTAGGCGTTCCTATCATGCCCGTCGTTCTTGAAATAACAAATCCTTCATGATTTGAAATAGCCTTACTTTTGGGGATAACAATCAGTTCGTCATCCTGAATAGACCAATCGGCATCATTATTATTTGCTATTTGGTGCATAAGTTCGCGAGTATCACACATGAAAACTTTTCCGCGAGGAAGTGCTTTATTATTAGGAAGATTAACATTGCCTTTTTTTAAACCAAAACTTTTTAACGCTTCATTAAAAAAATCATTGTCAGTTTGTCCTTTTTCTAATGTTTTGATAATAACTTTTTCTGTAAAAGCTTTATGACCATCAGCACACCTTAGGGTCGTGATAATATCCAGTTCAGAAAGTTGATTTTCCACCGTTAAAATATCGCCACAAAAAATCATCCGTAAAACATCATCCTGATAACTTACATATAATTCTACATAATCATATTGTTTTGTGCTGATTAAATTACGATTTGAATCGTTGAGGTTGTATATTGAAATTTCAGCGGTGTTAGGATCGGAAGTAAGTGTTTTGTTGACCGAGAAAGTGACTCTAAGATTGTTCAATACAATACTTTCTTTACGATTGCCTATTTTCAGTTCTAAAACTCGCCCGAATTGTCTCACGATATTCATCCTTTGTCATAATTAATAATTGCATTCGATTATGTAAGTCATTTTTCGTTATTGCATTAATTCCTAATCCTGATTTGTCATAAAGGACTAAAACAAAAGGAAGGTCAAATTCAATAAGCGCTGGACTGCCTACAGACAGTCCTTTATTGGTTGTAATATATTGATTATTGTTAATATCAAACAAATCAAATTGGTAGCCGACTAATACCGTATTGAATCTTAATGTTAATCGTAAATTCATATCGTATAATGTAAAGGTTTGTTCTAGCACATCATCATAAGTTGTCTGAATTATATACATACTTAATCTCTCAAATTTTCTTTATTTACCAACAACTAATCACTTTTTTAGCTTTGAAGTTATCTACATTACTTAATAAACCAACTAAAAATCTTATAAAGAACAGATTTTAGTTCTTCGATTTTCTGTGGTTGTGTTTTACCAAGATTCTGTTTTTTAACCGTTTGATTTAGACCACTTGCAATTTGCGTTTCGACGATAAAAATTTCTCGAAACGTTAAGGAAAACTCACCATAAGTATTTTTTTGTTGAGTCAAACCCACAGAACTTAGAACCATATTATTATATTGCTTAGCATTAGTTTGCAGGATAACAGGTTCACCACTCCGTTGAATTGCCAGCAATTTTTCGTAAGCGTCTGCAATACGATCTGAAAATAAGCTATTTATAATAGGAGACTGATATTCAGGTAGAAAATCGGCAACGACTTGATTCAACCTTTCAGCGCTTGTTTGAAAATGTGATGCAAAACGATTTACCATGTTTTCCGCTTGTGCTGCAAAAGTTTTGATTGGCATAGGCAAAGGGTAATTGGATAAATCTATTCCCAAAAAATGGTCAATCGAGAAAGTATTTTTTTCATATCCCACAATAAGACCATTTATTGAAATCTCTTTTGGTTCTAAAACTGCATGATCGGCAATATTAGCCCCATTTTCAATGGGATTTTCTGTGACTTTTAATTTTGATGTATGCTGTTCGACAGTATTAATATCTAAACTGAATACAAAATTGTCAGTAACAATTAACCCACTATTTTTTGATGATTTGTTTAAAATAGATTGAAACATCAGTTAGACCCCATCGCTGTAACTGTATTATCATTGATTCGTCTCGCAGCATTGTCGACAAGATTGCAAACTTGATCGAGACCATTCTGAGGTGTAGTTACATTCATTGTATTATGAATTATTATTTCACTGTTATTATTGACGTTTTTATTTAATGCAGATAAACCTCCAGCTTTTGCTACATCTGTACTCACGAGTGCAAGATTTTGGGTTGCGGAATAATTCGTGGCTTTAAGATTTTCTTCTTGAGCTTGTTCATCTTTATCACTACCAAAACCAAAAAAAGAAAGTACACCTTTTATTTTACTTTTCATCTTATCGATGACAGCAAAAAACTTGTCTTCAATCCATTTCAAACCATCTTTAAAAGGTTGCGTAATACAGTCAAGAATACCTGAAAACGTTTTTCCTAAATTATCGATTAAAGATGTGACATCAACACCCCAAATCTCAAATAATCCTTTTATGAATTCCCAAGCAGCTTTAAATGGCGCTGTAATAAAATCAGTTATTGCTTCAAAGGTTTGACCAATTTTCTCAGTTGTTGAAGTGCTATCATCCGTCCAAATTGTAAATAAGCTTTTAACCAATTCCCAAGCAGCCTTAAATGGTGCCGTAATTAAGTCTAAAATTGCGTCAAAGGTAGCGCCTATTGCATTGACCGTTTTCTCGGCATTTTCTTCACTCATACCAAAGTACATGAGTATATCTTTTATACCATTTTTAAAGAAATTAGTAACTTTATTCCAAAAATCAGAAAAAAAGGAAACAAGAAAATCCCAATTATCGTAAATAAGATAAGCAGCCAAAGCGATAGCAGTAATAATAGCCAGAATAGGATTAGCTATCATGATAGACGTCAGTGTTTTTATTGCACTGCCAATTGTTTTAATAATTTTAACTAAATTTCCAAGCGTTTTGAGAGCATTACCAATACTTAGAATAGCATTGGAGATTGAGGTAATTAATTTAGCTTTAGCTGATACCCACGCTATTTTTCCGCCTAATAAAAGCAAATAGCCCAATACGGCAAAAATAATACTTTTCCAGTTTTTATCTAAATTTTGCCACCAAGTTATTGCATTTTTGATGTTGTCGATACAGGCTTGCCAAAATGGAGCAAATTGACTCTTACCACCTTTTAAGAAAACCATAAAATCATCAATGATCAACAATAATCCAGCTATCAAACCGATGACTAGCCCAATCGGACTAAACAGCATAGCACGATTTAAGACTGCCCAAGCAACACTCAAGGCTATTATGGCATTTTCCCAACCAATGGTCTTAGAAATTATCATATCGATAAATTCAAAAGCATGTTTTATAACTTGAATAAAATTCGAAACAACACTAATTACAACGTTGATACCTTTGGCAATCAATTCCTTGTTAGCTTTGAGCCATTTATTAAAGCTTATTACAAGATCAGTTACCCTTGGTAATAATCCTAAAGCAATTTTTGTTTTTATGCTATCAATCGCAAGACCGGATTTCTCAAGTTCGATCTTATATTTCTTTACTTGTGCCAGTTCACTTTTCGAAATCGAAAATAAGAGATTTTTTTTGCCAGCAAGTTCTTCTGCTTTATCAATAGCGCTGTTAAAAGCGCTAATCATTTTTTCCCCATAGTTTTTGGCTGCAGCCGTAATACTTGTTAAAGCTTGTTTTAAAATATCAAATTTAGATTTAGCTTTTTCAGATGACTCAGCCGCTTTTTCATTAGATTGACTCGCATCGTTAATCGCATTATTAAGTGTAGTATTTATAACTTTGCCAATGTTAGATAACTTCATTGCACTGATTTCTAAAAAAGTCGTGACTTTAGTTAGATTGTTTACCTGTGAGATATCAACACCAATTTTTATCAAATATTGCTCTAGATGCACTTTAATTCTCCTTTGGCTTTTCAGCCAATCTAACTTCTGCTATCACATGGTGCATATCGATAACATCATCAAGTGAATATACAGTTTTTAATTCGTGGAGTGTTGCATAATTGTTGACAATAACACTCCACATAAACCAATCTATATCGCTTTCTTGGCTATCTCCTCCAAGCTGAGCGTATTTAGATTGGATAATAGGCCACTTGGTAAAAAAGCCAAAAAATGGAACTTCAATCCTTCAATGATGATTTGGTAATAATGACTTCTATGCGCATTAAAAAATTCACTGGCTTCTCTTGGGTTTTGGAATAATATCTTTTTACCAGCTTCATCTGTGGCTGTGACATAATCGAGAATAAATCGCTCAATTTCTTCAAATTGCTCAGTACCAATATTCGAAGCTAACTGTCCAATATCAAATCCTGATGTAGTATCCCCGACAGAAAAACAGCCCTTTAAGAGGGCTGTGAGTTTTTTGAGATATTTATTGGCTTTGTAAAAATCTGCTTGTTTAAAGGTATAAACAACATTATCTATCGTATAATCTTTGTTTTCCATTATTGACCTCCTTTGATGTTAAATTCAGCTTTTGTTGCTTTAAGTGTCCATGTTAAACCATTGTGAGCTGTACCACGTGCAATAGTTGGTGGCGTGGTAAACCAACATCCAGTCAATAAAAATTCATCACCATTACGCAAATCTTTATAGGTAATTAATTTACCTTTAGCTTTTGTCGGATTATTAATTTGGGCTTGTCGTAATTGATTTAATACTTCGTTAGTTTCAGTGTGCTGTAATGTTTTAATCGTGACAGTAGCACCTTTATTGCAAGTGTTAACAAACACCCCTTCACCATTGATACCATAAGTGATATCACCATCATCTCCTATGGGTGCAATACTAATGGAATCTTGAGCATTTTCATAACCTGTTATTTCATAGCCATCTATTGTTAAGACAGCATCTTCTAAAGAAAAAGATTTATTAGACATCGTGTATCCTTATCGATTAAATTGAACAATAATATCAACGCTGTGACCTGCACCAGCAAGTTTTAATGCGCAATTAATTGGCATCATTTTGCGCGCTTCACGATCAGCCGTGTCTTGCGTATCAAAAGAATCTGAATAGAAATAGTATCCATTCACTGTATCGCCAAATTTCAGCTCACCAATATCGCCAAGCGACCATTTACCCATGCCAAGAAAACCGTTATTGACAAATTGCTCACCAATAATTTTTAACTTGCTGATTAAGCGTTGTTGTCCTTTATCAGTTTGTGGAATTTTAGTCGGTTCACCTTGTAACGCATTAAATGCTTGTACTTGAATTGCATTAATGAATGCATCTAGTCCTGTGGTTTCATCAATGAATGTCCCACCAACCATAACGCCTTCTGCAAGCATATTGACACCGGCATAATCTGTATAAAAATTGACACCTAAACGACGACATTTCATCGCTTCATTGACAGTGATTTTGTCGTCTGATGTAACACTAGCTTCTTGTTTAAATTTGACTGTTTTAGCTGTATTAATACCTGTCCATACGGTGGTTAACGCAATGCCCATAAGTTCAGCTGCTGCATGGCTATTACCTTTGTTGTTATATTGAACCATCAAACGTCCGCTGTTTCGTTTTGACAATGTTTTTAAAACATTATCATCACTGTATTCAATATTTTTTTCTCGAGTTTCGGTATAGGCTAATACTTTGGCATTTTCAACCCCTTGAGCAACAACCCAATCATGCGCTTCCACTAATTCACTATCTGTAATAGTATTTGCAAAATACACACCATACCAATTTTGATATTGATTTTGTAATGCAGTTAATGCTTCAGCAGGCGACTCTTTACGATAAGTTGTCGCATCCTCTCCTTTAATTAATGATGCTTTACCATCAATTAAATTACAAAGATTACCGATATAAGAGCCTTCTGATTGAGAATCAAACACATATCCAAAATTGTCGCCCTTACCTTCTTTTTGAGCAGCTAAAATAAATCTATTACCAACAGAATCATAAATAACTGAAACTCCACTATCTTTTAATTTAGTATTGATGACAGTTGCAACATCATTCATACTTGATACATTGCTAAAATCCAAATCAGTAATTTGATGTTTAGCATCACCAAAGTAAAAAGAAAAATAACCATCTTTAATACTCTTAAATTGAATATAGCTGACAGCTAAAGCAGAGCCATTAATTTTTGAACTCAACGCTTTAGTGGTAACCCCCTCTTGCATATATTTAGCAATCAATGCCGTTTTCGGTTTAGGTTGAGCAGAGAATAATGCGCAAGCAGCTTGATATGCATCAGAATCAGTGCCAAATAAATTTGCAACTGTTGTTGCATCTGAAACAACAACATAACGAATATCTTTATTGCTGAATTCTTCACACATATCTTTTGTAAAAATAGCCACAACGCTTAGGTCACGTTTTTGTGCCCCTCTTGGCGATTGTTGTAGAGTTGCATCTACGACTTGACTTAATGGTAAACTCATTTAGTAACCTCGAATGTAAAATTAACGCTATCACCGCGTTTAACGCTGGTTTTAACGATTGGATTGATGGAAAAAATAAGATCTACTTGTGCATGTTGAACGGTTTTGTCTGCAGAAGTTGTAGATACGTTTTCAATATCGGAGCATCGAAGATACCCCATTCTTAATTTCTTTAACTTTTGCCAAACAGGCGTGAACTGCATTGATTCTGTTAATTTGCATAGCTGTTCATAGGCATCTTTACCGTATGCTTTGACGGTAATGGTTGCTTCTTTTAGTGTCGATATCACTTCTTCTTCATCTTCACCGTGATATAAAATTTCTTTGCCTATCTCGGTTTGAGACATATTAAGAACAGTGATGAATTTATCTAAACGAGAGACATCGGGTATGTTATCCTCCTCAAATATAATTGTTTCAGGTAAAGACAGAATTTCCGCTATCAAACGTCTAACTTCAGTCATTTCAAGCTTAGAAACAGTCGTGATTCGCATAATGACTCCATAAAAAAGAAGATAGGGTTTAACGATAAGGTGATAATATAAAAACCATGCTGTTGTTGATTTATTATTTGTAATAAATTGATAAATCTAGTTGAATTGATTGTTCACATTATCCATTGTTAAATCATATAAACAGGGATTAAGTAGGTTAAAAATTTTTTAACCCAATCGAAGTAAAAACAATTGTGATTGTATAAAACTAGTTTGATATAACGTTATAAAACTGCGTTAATCATTAGGATATAATCATCATAACGCCATATATTATTTAATATTACATAAAGGGTGATGCGTAATTTATTTATTACACATAAACAGTGTGTTATTTTGAGGTGCAATGACCTGACAGTAGTATTGTTGCCATCCTTCGATTAGGGCTTGGTTATAGCTGATTGCGTGGGTGAGACGGTAATAATCTTGTTGAGAAGATTTTGCAAGTCGTAAGGCTTTGTCAGCAATATCGCCGGTGGCGGCACTATTTCGTTCGAGGGTGGCGACTTTGATGCGCAACTCGACAAGGCCATTATCCACATCATCACGTAAACTATCTGTTTTAACCTGTTCATCTTTTATTGTCTCAAGAATATTTGACTCAATTAATTTAATGGCACTGTTACCTTGTTTATACGCGTTAAATTGTGCTTCTAACGCCACCGTTTTAGCCATTGCCAGTTGTTCGCCTTGCCAACAGTGATATGCAAAATAAATCGCTAAACCGGTTATTACAATGCCACCATACGGTAATAACTTAATCAGCAATGTTAATTTATTCATCATACTAATCCGTTTAAATACACCGTTTTACCACCATTTTTGACGGCGGTCAGCATTATTTGGCGATTATGAGTGGGACTGAATCCGATATGAACCCATTGATTATGCTCCTGAATAAGCTTATCAAACACAACCCCTGCATCTATCAATCGTTGACAGATTTGTTTCGGTGTGCCGAATGGCGAACGGAAGTCAACAGCCAAACCTTGAGTGTGTGCACTACTTGCCACCCCGCCTACCCGGGCATTTAATGCCGGACAACGGTAACCGGAAGTAATGATGATGGGGTGCTCAAGGGCTTTTCTGACCAGTTCAAGTTTTATTGCTGTTAATTGGATATTGGGCATCAGTGCTGCCGGTACGGAATTGTCAATTTTTAATCGACTGGCCGTCAATGAATAGATAAACTCATCCAGTTTAAAATGTTCAGTCAGTTTCATTAGTTTTCCTTTTAATCATCATGTCCACGTGTTTTTTTTATTAATTGTTCTTCAAGCGCTTTAATTAAGGTTGCGCCCGACCACCCCGCTAAACCGGCAACACCGCCGGCCAGCTCAAACTGCCAGTTAAAATAACTGGCTGCCAACACCACCAGCGCGCCGGCAAAAGTAGAAATAAATATCTGAGCAATTAAAATCATCAGATTAAACTTATTCCCATTAATAATGTGATAGCAATAACTGGCTAATGACCCCAGTAAGGTGACAAAAAACAAATAAACGACAACATACCAATTGATATGGTCAGGCTCTTTGATTGGCATAGGTTTCATCTTCATCGTGAGCCTCCTGCTGAGGCAGTTAAAAATAAGAAAGGGTTACGCAGCACTTATGTATAAATTATTTTCTGAGATTGCTCTGCGAACCCGTTGAATTGTGATAACTGATAGTTAAATTGTAGGCATAAAAAAACCGCAATGAAGCGGTTGAATAAAAGAGACTTATATTAAAGAAGTTTATTTAATTTATTTTGATTTAATTATTTTATATGAATAAACAGAATGTTAAATAACATATTGCAAATTAAAGGCAATAAAAAAGCCCGCTTAGCGGGCTTAAGTAACAATTCTTGATTTTGAGATAATTATACATACATTAGCGTACGTTGTCAACCCCTTGAGCTAATATTTCATTCTAATATTATTCGTTAAGCTTAGTTAAATAAGTTTTAATAAGGGCACAATAGGGAAAAATAGTTGAAATTCAAAAGTTCTGATTATTTATCAGATGTTAAATAATCATATTAATAAAATTAGAATGAAATTGTTAAAAATATGACTAATCGTATTAACATAAAATGAATGTCTATTTAGCACGAATATAGGCAGAAATATTAGAAAAGTTATAGCTAATAAATTGAATTATTGTTTTGAGAGATTTTATTTATTAACACTATTGACTAAATAGTTAAGATAGCAATAAGAAGAATAAAAAAGCCCGCTTAGCGGGCTTTAGTGACAATTCTTGATTTTGAGGTAATTATACATACATTTACGTACGTTGTCAAGATTAACTTTCCCACTTTTTTAAAACACTAAATATTGCAATAACTCCAGTTCAGTGCCGGTTAACATCGTTTGCATCGATAATGCACCAATAATGTAACTTTCACCACTACTTTTTATTTTTCGGATATTGCCTTCACTGCACACTAAATCCTGCGCTATTTCACGTAAATTTTTAGGTTTGATAATTAATGTCGACGATGTTTGTGTTTTGCTTCGTTCAATATAAAGATGATCGTCAACAATCATTTCGTCTCCATAATAGAATTTAATTAAGACTTTTGCTTCTTCTTTTATTTTCGCGATTTTACTGTTTTTCATCGTTGAGATAATGCTATCTATTATTAACCCGTCTTTATCTAAACAGACCTGTTTATATTCCTTTTTTTGGGATTGATATAGACTAAATACTTTGCGTTGTTGATAAGCTTCTTTTCGAGCCCAATTACCCCAACGGGTTAATACTTGAGTAATATCATAATCAGCATTCAAACTCACTTTATTTAACCATTGTGTCGGTTTATTATTTTTTTGAATATTCAGATACGGTGCTGTCATTATTTACCTCATATATTTTCCATATAATTCCAATTTATAATGTTTAACTATTTATTAATCTGTGACTATTAACTTATTGTCATATGTTGAAAAACTCTTTTTTTAGTAACAATATCGATAGGATTAATTAAAAAAGGGGACGCGTTACGTTAATGTTTTGATATTTTCCCTTATTAAGATCATATTGATTTATGAGTCGACGGCGATAATCATAAAGTTGGTCAACATGTTTCTCAGCGACTTTTATTTTTTCATCAAGTAAAGCTAATTGCTGTTCTGGTGTCATCGTGAAGTTTTCCTATTCAAAATAAAACACACCTATAATAACAATAGTTATCATTAAAATCAATAACTATTGTTATAAAAAATTAATGATAATCCTATAAAAACAAAATGTTTAAAGTTTTACACTAACATAATATTTTTATTAAAATTGGTGTCATACCTCCTCAACAAAAAAACATAAATTAACTTAATATCAATTATTTATTAATAAATATTACGACAACAAAAATAATGATCTAATATGTATAGTACAATTTACAATCAAAATAGTGGTATTTAATATTTGATTAAAACTGAAAAACAATAACTTTTAGTCTTGACTAAATTGATAACTTATATTATCATAAGTGTTATCAAAACTAATTGACTTACCATAAAGTTAGCAATACCACGAGTTACTAATGGGGTAAGAAGATTCAAGTAGCTAGCAGAGGCGTACGAACATACTGCAGTTTTGATACGGTACTTGATAGCGTATTTTAAAGTTACAATATTGAGTACCTGACAACTGGAAAGACAGTGGTAGTCCACATTTTTGCCCCTATATTGGGGCTTTTTTAACCTTATTAGGACTATTCAAATTTTTATAAAAAGGTTAAAACAATACAGTTAATGATGAAATCCAGCAAGATAACAAAAAATCATTTTGATCATAACTGTGATTTAATATAGACATTTTATTGGAAGAAAAAGGTAAAGTGATAAAGAGGTTACCTATCATATTTTCATATCAGACTTGATAAAATCATTTTAATAGGTAACGCTACTTTTGAAGTATTAGTCAGTGTAAATTCATCCCTAATACTAGCTAAATAACAACCCTTGTTGAATGGGTTAAATACTCCTTATAATCATTATAAGTAAGTTCCGCAAACGGCTCTTTTTGCTTCATCTATACCCCAAGCACTAGGAAACGAAATCATTCCATCGTGACTTGAAACCAGAATCGCTTCTGAAATGGCTTCATTATTGTCATTAGTGGTGTTGTGAGATTCATTAGTATAATACCAACCAAATTTCCAATTAGATTTTGGATAAGTTACAATCAAACTATTATACTGTTGATTAAGCGATCTCCCCCACTCACTGAAGACACCATATCCAATTCCGCGTGTAAACACATTATAAATACGACCTTTCGCACCATCTAAATTTTTAGTCGAGAACTCGGATGAATTATTTAATTCTTTTCGGCTCAACAATTTTGAAGAACCTGTACATTGAGCCCTTGCATCGTTTTGATTTTGGAAAGATTGTAATTTTGGTTCAAGCCATAAATCAAGACTGAATGTATAATCATAATGGATTTTATCATCAGATTTTAAGGTTGCCGTTATAGTGACCGTTTTAGTAGGCTGGTTAAGCGTAATTAAACCATCTTTATCAACAGTAACAGAACTATTATTTGTCGTGAAGGTATAATCGTTTTGTACACCACCCATGACTAACTGAAATTGCGCACCGGCAAAACCTGTCGTTGGAAAATGTTTTTTAGATAAGGTAGGTGTCACTTTAAATCCTTGATTGAAGACATAATCTTCAGTTACTCCGCCACCTACTGCAAAATTAGGTTTATTTTTAGGAATGTTATTTATACCAATTCCGGTGAGATTCCACTTTTCATCATTCTCAGATTTGTCATTTTTAACTGAACGCCATTGAGTAAGTGGATCTGAGATAAGACTATAAGGTTTTGCAAAGCAAGTATTAGCGATAGCTATTTGATAAGTTTTTGTTATAGGCTGAGCACCCATTGATTGAGTTTCAATAAAATTGACAGGATCGCTTTCATTAGGATCGCCAAATTGAGTATGAACTTTAATATCAGTCGCGGTGATTTCTAATTTTAACGGCATTTTATATTTGTTATGGCTACAAGCAATATTATTAAAATCTGCAGGATCGATTTTAACATTATTACTATCCTTCCAAACATAATTTAATGTGTTGCTGATGGGTTGCTTAGGATCAAAAGCATCATTATTAATATCAAAATAATCACCCTTATTATCATCAATAGTTGTTCTAGGAACAAAATAACTTTTTATGACAAAATCATTTAAGTTAGTCGTATGATCAAAATATTTGGTGGTATTACTAGTGATGTTACCGGATATTTCATTGTAATCAGTACCGTTGTAATTAAAACCTAATTTATTAACGATCGATTCTGTTGCAAAAAAGACAGGTTTATCCCCTTTTATCGAATTGACGGTCGTTGTTGATAGTGCTGCATTAGCAGGATTAACTGAAATGAAAGCCAAAACTGCACTTAAATAACTCAGTTTAGTTGCAGTCCTATTTTTTTTTAGCATAGATAATAAGCAATTTAAATGCGAACCTATATTCAATTTAGAGATGACTAAATGGTTAGGTTTGTATTCACTAAAATTTCGTGAATTAGGGTTGATAATGTGCTTCATATAGTTTTCTTCATTAACAAAATAACAAATCAATCACAAATCTTAAGATTGATTTAATAACTTCACATTCATCCAATTAATTTAAATGAAGAGGTGATCCTTTTAAATATTATTGATCGGATTTATCGATCCATCAACACCCAATCAATTTAAAATCACTATCAAAAATAATAAGATACTGCTATATTCCTTACATTATTTTCAATATGAGGAGATAATAAAATTGATTTAATAATTGAAAAATTTATCCACTTAATTTAAAAGAAGAGATAATCTTCAAAAATATTATTGATCGGATTTATCGATCTATCAATATACGATCAATTTAGAATCACTATCAAAACAACATAAAATCACGATATTTATGACATATTCGTTATAATGCAAACATAAAAACAGGTTAATCACATTAGTTCACACTTTAAAATAACATAATGAATAATATTAATTTATTTTTAAGCGTTTTATCCAGGTTTTATACAATTCATTTTCTTCAATAAATTTTTCCTATCAAAATTATAGGTTAAGTAAGTTACAATTTATTAAAACATATGTAAACGGATTGTTATGAATAAGTAAGCAATGTGTAATTTGTACAAAATGAATTCAAATATTTCAATGAGAATTTACCTAAGATTAAAAATATGATTAAAAAAGAAGATTTGATAAAAATGTTATTAATCATACCATTGACTAAAAATAATCATTCTCATCAATTAAATACATTTGATGACCAATTGATGAGAAAAATGTTATCTAGAAACTAATTTCTGTTCCAACAAAATAGCGACGTCCATCTAAGGTTTTACCAAAGTCTTCATTGTCAACATCTTTATCAAACAAGTTATAAATACCCGTGTAAATTTTTGCTTTCTTGTTGATTTGATACGCTGCTCCCATATCCCAGAACGTATATCCAGGATACGTGACATACCTACTTTGTTTACCCATTCGCTTATTGGCGTTTTCTTGTCCGTAGTATGCCATCTTAGCCCATAAGTCCCAATTATGACTGATGTACCAATCCAATTGCATATTAAATTTTTGTTTAGGTGTACGGTTTAATGCACGTCCTTTATTGATACCGGTTTTTTGTTCTGTCTTTGTCCATGAATAATTTGACGTCAACAAGAACTCATTAAACAATGGCGTTTTAAACGTTAATTCAACGCCTTTAAGATCGGCTTTATCGACATTTTCTCTGCCTTGAACAAAATCAAATTTTTCTTGGTAACCATTCACTTTACATTTACCTTTTCCAGCTGGTCCCTGACAAATGTAATAAGTTTGAATCTTATCTTTATATTTTGTATAAAACGCCGTGGCTGAAGCATCTATTCCATAATCATTAGTATAGCCCAGTCCAATTTCGATATTGTCTGATTTTTCAGGTTTTAAATTAGGATTTCCCAGTACCATTCCTTTATTACCCGTGCCGGAACCCCCTGTAACTTGTCCCCAATCAGCAACGACTTGCCGTAATTGTGGTGTTGCATAACCCGTTGAATAGCCGCCTTTGAGAGTGAAATTATCATCAATATTCCATACGCTATAAACTCTTGGATTCCAGTTGCTTCCATAGTTTTCATCTTTGTTATAACGTAATCCAACAGTTAAATTCCAATTTTCTAATAAACTTATTTCATTTTCAGCAAATAGAGCATAATTCCAACGATCTATTTTAGTTAATGTCTTCTTCAATTGATTACCTTTATCGTGTAACTCTTGGTAATTATATTTTCCCCCTACTGTTAACATATTAATATTAAGCGGAATTGTTACACGGGTATCAAGATCGGTATTTCGAATTTTCATCTTTCTTTCCGGGTTATTATTACCTTCATAAGCAATAAATGAAGTTGTCGAAATATCACCAAACAGCCCAGTATGAGTTAAACTATACGTATTACGGCGATTATCACGAGGAAAATCGCCTCTATTCTTAGCTCGGGTATTACCCGCTGTTGCCTTACTTTTTTGAATTGAACGCCCCATATCTAAATCAAATCGTTGCGTATCTGTTGCATTTAAAGACAGCTTACCATTTAGACTTTGAAGTTTTTGTTGGGCATGACCATTCAAAAATTTATCTTCATTTCGTTTTGAATATTGACCATATAGTTGGATGCCAACTCTATCATCAACAATCGGTCCCATGACTGAAAAACTTCCTGTATAAGTGTTTTTTTCTTCAGAACGATAAGGAATTACAGATTCTAAACGTAATCCTGCATGCCATTTATCTGACACTTTTTTGGTAATAACATTAATTACCCCACCCATTGCATCAGAACCATACAGTGATGACATAGGACCACGGACTACCTCAATACGTTCTATCGCCGTTAATGGTGGTAACCAACCTTGTTCAAATCCGGAACCGTCACTATTTGGTCGCGTTTCTCGGGTGCTGACCTTTTTACCATCAACTAAAATCATCGTATATTTGGCATCCATACCTCGAATGCTTATATCTGTTGAATCACCGCTACCGGTAATGGTGACACCAGGAATATCTTTTAACGCATCAGTGACATCACGATACGATTTTTGACTAATTTCTTCTGAGGTAATAACAGAAATGGTTGCAGGGGCTTCTTTGATTTGCTGTGCAAAACCCGAAGCGGTAACAACCATTGTATCAGTATCTGAACTATTCACAGCGGCTAGTGCTGTACTTGATAATAATAAAAAACCTGAATTAATGACATAATTTGTCAGTTTAAATTTTAGCTTAACGTTCATTTATTATAACCCCATTATTTATAATGATATTTTATAATTACCCATGAGTATGAACACTACATTAGATGATAATAATTATCAATATCTTTTATTAAATTATTTTTCGCTAGACAAGCAACCTACTTCAAATGATAATAATTATTATTTACATTTAATATAAAGGGTGTCTATGAACAGAAAGAAAAAATTGCTGCTAAGTAGCATTGCATTAATAGTTTTGGGGTTAACCGGTTGTCAATCACCGTCGACAATGACTGTCACAAACAATAGTGAAACGATCATCGTACCTAAATCTCCGAAAAAAATTGTTGTCATGAATTATGGAGCATTAGATACATTAGATGCTTTAGGTAAAGGCTCAATAGTGACGGCAACCCCACAATCGGTCATTCCATCCTATTTGAATCAATTTAAAAGGGATGATGTGGTTGATACGGGTAATATGAAAGAACCCAATATAGATGCAATTAAACAAACTAATCCTGATCTTATTATTATTGATGGACGTCAAGCAAATAAAAAAGATGAGTTGTCAAAAATTGCCCCAGTGCTTAATTTAAGTGTTGATAGCAAACATTATTTTGAATCAACAAAAAATCATATCAATTTGTTAGCGAGCCTTACCGGAACCGAAAATACAGCAACTCAACTCATTGCTTCGCTCAATAACAAAATCAACCAAGCTCAAAGAATGACCTCAGCAAGCCCTAAAAAGGCCATTGTCGCTATTCACAACAATGGAAAAATGATTCTTATTAATAATAGCTCAAGTGCTGCGCTTATCCATGATGTATTAAAAGTCAAAAGAGCGGTACCACTTTTAGCTAACCAGCTAGCTACAAATGGAGAACGCCCAGCACCTACTTTTGTTGACGATAAATATATTAAAACCGTTAAGCCAGATATTATTTTTGTCATTGACCGAAGTCATGCTATTGGTCAACAAGCCATGAAAGCCAACTATTTTGATACAAAAGTTCTCAATAAAAGTAAAACCACCGTTGTCTATTTGACACCTGATCTTTGGTACTTATCTGGTGGTGGAGCAGAAAGTTTAGACCGTCAAGTGTCTGAAGTGCTCAATGCTTTAAACGATTAACATTTTGTTTAAATTAATTCATACAGCCCAATTAAAAGGCTGTATGAGTTAGCATTCAACGGATTTATCACATTAAATCGACCTGCCCACAAGTATTCTTAGGTCACAAAATTTGAGAAGGTAATATTCATCTATTAAGTTATGCTCGCATGATTTCAATCAAATATGGTAAATTTAACAGGTCAAAATCCCACTTTATACACTTGCCTGACGTTACCACTTAAAACCCATTTTCTGTTAATTAAGAATTTGAAAATTAGTATATTTACAATGCTTAAATGTGTTAAAATGCCGACATTTTAAATTAACAACAACTAATTAATCGATAAAATTTATTTTATTATCAATTTAATTCCTCTTTAAATATTAAGCATTATTATAAATATTATGAATATGTCATCCCCTACTATTGGATTTGTGAGCCTTGGTTGTCCCAAAAATTTGGTTGACTCAGAGCGAATTTTAACTGAATTACGAACACAAGGTTATCAAGTAGTACCAAGCTACGAAAATGCAGATTTAGTTATCGTCAATACTTGTGGCTTTATTGATAGCGCCGTACAAGAATCGTTAGAAGCCATTGGCGAAGCTTTAAATGAAAATGGCAAGGTCATTGTGACAGGCTGTTTAGGTGCAAAAGAAGATCAAATACGTAATGTACATCCTAAAGTACTTGAAATATCGGGCCCCCATAGCTACGAGGCAGTACTTACTCATGTCAATAAATATGCCCCTAAACCCGCATATAATCCCTTTACCAGTTTAGTACCACAGCAAGGTGTGAAATTAACGCCTAAGCATTATGCGTATTTAAAAATATCAGAAGGTTGTAATCACAACTGTACATTTTGCATTATTCCATCGCTACGTGGCGAAATGGTTAGCCGACCAATTGGTAATGTACTTGATGAAGCAAAGCGATTAGCTGATAGTGGCGTTAAAGAGTTACTCGTTATTGCTCAAGATACTTCAGCATATGGTATCGATATTAAAAATCGTACCAACTTTTGGAATGGTATGCCATTAAAAACTGATATTCAAACGTTATGCGAACAATTAGCAACGTTAGGCATTTGGGTAAGGCTCCATTATATGTATCCTTATCCAAGTGTTGATAATTTGATCCCGTTAATGGCGGATGGGAAAATTTTACCGTATCTGGATGTACCACTTCAACATGCCAGTCCTTCGGTTTTAAAATCAATGAAACGCCCAGGCACCATTGATAGAACACTTGAACGAATTCATAAATGGCGAGAAATCTGTCCAGATATTACTTTACGTTCAACGTTTATAGTTGGTTATCCAGGGGAAACAGACCAAGATTTCGAATTATTACTCGATTTTTTAAACAAAGCTAAGCTTGATCGTGTGGGATGTTTTCCTTATAGTCCGATTGAAGGTGCAGCAGCCAATCAGCTCGCAAATCAAATTCCGGAAGAAATTAAACAAGAACGTTTTCATCGTTTTATGCAATTACAGCAGACAATTTCTACCCAAAAATTACAAAATAAAATTGGCAAAACCTTATCGGTTATTATTGATGAAGTGGATGAAGAAGGCGCTATTGGACGCAGTATGGCTGATGCACCAGAAATTGATGGCGTTGTCTATTTAAATGAAGAAAAAAATGTTCACGTTGGTGATATTGTTCAAGTTGAAGTCGAACATTCCGATGAATATGATTTATGGGGAACTGTTAAACAGTAAACATATCCAATGAAACAACATTATCGAAACGAAATCAAAAAACTTATTGCCCTTTCGGTACCCGTACTGATAGCACAAATATCGCAAACAGCGATTACCTTCGTCGATACCATTATGGCTGGTAACTACAGTAACACAGCATTATCAGGGGTTGCCATTGCAGTCTCAATTTGGTTACCAACCATATTATTTGGACAGGGTTTACTTAGTGTCTTAACACCGATTATTTCCAATTTAAATGGGGCTGCTAAACGTCATCAAGTTGCTGATCACACTCGACAAGGAGTCGTTATTGCCTTGTTCTTATCAGTGGTAATGATGTTCATTTTATACCATTCAGATAAACTGATTAGTTTAAGAAGTTCAGTTGAACATCCTATCGATCCTGAAATGGTTGAAGTTGCCGTTTCTTTTTTACGTGCCATTATGTGGGGTGTTCCCGCGTTCTTATTATTTTTAGTTTACCGAAATCAGTGTGAAGGGTTATCCAATACCAAACCAGCCATGGTGATCATCTTTATTGCATTACTTGCCAACATTCCCATTAATTATGTATTAATTTATGGAAAATTAGGTTTGCCTGCTTTCGGTGGAGTTGGATGTGGCATTACCGCAGCGATTATATTTTGGCTAATGTTTTTTTTAATTCGCCTTTATACGTTAACCACCACTAGCCAACGTGATATTCGTATAACACCTTTCACAAAACTTATTGATTGGTCTATTATTAAAAAAGTTATCCTGTTAGGCACGCCTCTGGCATTGGCTTATTTTTTCGAAATGAGTTTATTTGCCGTCATAGCATTACTGATAGCCCCATTGGGTAAAATTACAGTTGCGGCACATCAAATCATATTTACGATTAGCAGTTTAACATTTGCCATTCCGCTTTCACTCGGTGTTGCTACTAGCATTCGTGTTGGTTATTTGTTAGGTCAAAAAAAGCTATCTCTTGCCAAACATACCGCATATATAAGTTTAGCTATTTCGTTGGCAATAGCAATTATTGTCGCATTAATTTTGGTTGTCTTTCGAACACCAATCATTGCATTATTTACTAAAGAAGTTGCTGTCATTACGATATGTATGCACCTAATTATTTTATTAGCAATCTATCAGGCTTCTGATTATTTGCAAGTTGTAGCCAGCAATGTGCTTCGTGGTTATAAGGATACGCAAAGCATCTTCTTTATTACATTGCTTTCTTATTGGGTAGTAGGATTACCTGTAGGTTATATCTTAGGTTTAACCGATCTGATTATAGCGCCAATTGGGGCTGCCGGTTTTTGGATTGGCATTATTTTAGGTCTGGCAGTCGCCGCTATTTTATTAATAGCCAGAATGATCTATATCCAAAAACAGCCTGAAGCAATAATATTAAATCGATCATCAAAATAACGATTTATTGGCTAGTAAGCCACTTCTCATCTTAATATTTAACACTTATCAAATTAACCGATAAGTGTTAAATCATTGATAGCCTCTACTCCATAACAACTATTCCATACAGTTAACCATTTTTAACTCAAACAGCTATTTTATTCCTTCGTTTAAGGCTGTTAAACGCCTTTTATTAGATACATAAATGATAGAAAAATCATTTAGTTCAATTCAAATTGAATCAAACACAAAATGACGATATAAATTGATTAAATAATAATTCACTATATAATCACGTGCCTTGTAGATAAATTTAATATAGTGTAATAATGTTGTGAAGCTCTCTAAAAAAATTTTGTTTTCTCATTGTATTTGTCTTAGCCTTGCAGTCTTAGTCGTGTATTTATTAGGATATCCGAAAAGAATAGATCGTATATTGCTTACTTATTTTTCATTAATTTTCCTAGGCAGATTCACCATTTTTCGATTTTTTTTTGGTCTATCATTTGTTATAGCTGCTCTTTACTTTCCCATTGCTTATTATTACGGCCCTCCTAATGTAGCAGTGATAAGTGCTTTGTTTGAAACAGACATGGACGAAGTAAATGAATTCTGTTCGCAAATATCGACTTATCTATTTTTGATTACCTTCTTACTTCTAATCGCTTTTGTTCTAATATTTATCAAACTGCCATTTCCTACTGTTCACAACTATTACCTGATTATTTTTACATTGATTTTATTGTGCTATAAACCAATTAAAGCGTATATTAAATTTATCCCGACCCCTTCTCATTCACTGTCAGAAGAGATAATGGATAATGTGAAATATCCTTTTTTTGAATTTTATAAAGCGCTTTTTACCAGTGGAAAAATTTATTGTTCCGAGAAAGAAGCACAACTTAAACAAATTGAACAACAAAATACGATTCCTATTTTATCGGTTAATCCAGACCACAAAAATTACCTTATCATTATTGGTGAAAGTGTCCGTAAAGATTATATGAATGCCTATGGATTTAGTTATGACAATACGCCTTTTGCCACTCAACATGCAAATTTGATATGGGATGGTTTAATCGCACCCGCTTCGAATACGCAAGCATCTGTCCCTCATTTGATTAGCCAAGCTATTTATTCAGACGATAAAATAGTGAATGCTCAGTTAAATAATAATATTGTTAGTATTGCTAACGATGCAGGATTTGAAACTTATTGGCTTTCTAATCAAGGCAAACTCGGAAAAATTGAGATTACCGTACCTCGCATTGCCGCTTATGCAAACTATAACTTCTACACCAAAAAAGGGGAATATAATGGTAAGTCATCACACGGAAAACATGATACTTTACTATTACCAGAATTAGATAAAATATTATCAGATAAACAGGCTAAGCCAAGACTGATCGTCATGCACCTTATGGGATCTCATTCCAATTTTTGTCGTCGATTACAATTTGATATTCAATTCAATCTATATAACGAAAATATTTCTTGCTATGTCAGCAGTATAAAAGAAACGGACGACCTGATTAAATCAACAATTGATATACTAAAAAAACATAATGAAGATTATTCGCTTGTCTATTTTGCCGATCATGGTCTTACCCACTTGGATCAATATCAAGATTTAAGACATAACTGGGAATACCAAAATAGCTACGAAGTACCTTTTATTTTCTTTGATTCGAAAAGTACAACACAACAAAAAATTGAGAAAAAAATTTCAGGTTATCAGCTTGTTTACTTGTTAAGTAAATGGATGGGTATCACTTTAGATGTTTCACATGAATATATGCAAAACAAATTGATAGATATACCACACCAAACAAAAATTAAAATTAAAGATTGGAAAAATGAGTTATATCCTTATGAGAAATTAAAAAAAGATCCGAATCCTTTTTTTATCAAATAAAATCATAATATCTTAAGATAGATGCCAAAAAAAAACGCCATTACCTATATGGTAATGGCGCTTTAAACAGGAATAACAATTATTTCAATAAATCATTGGCTTTTGCAATTACATTTTCAACTGTAAAACCAAATTTTTCAAATAACTGTTCAGCAGGTGCTGATTCGCCAAAACTTATCATACCCACAATTTTGCCATTTAGTCCCACATATTTATACCAGTAATCACTAATCCCTGCTTCAATCGCAATACGCGCAGTGACCGAAGAAGGTAATACCGACTCTTTATAAGCGCAGTCTTGTTTATCAAACGCATCAGTTGATGGCATTGAAACAACCCGTACTTTTTTCCCTGCATTTGTTAATTGATGATAGGCTTCTACCGCTAATTCGACTTCTGAACCCGTCGCAATTAAGATCAACTCTGGCGTTCCTGCACAATCATTTAAAATGTAACCGCCACGATAAACATTGGCTAATTGTTCAGCTGTTCGTGGTTGTTGTTTAAGATTCTGCCTTGAGAAGATCAATGCTGTTGGACCATCTTTACGTTCAATGGCATATTGCCATGCTATGGCTGATTCAACTTGGTCACATGGACGCCAAGTACTGACATTTGGTGTTACCCGTAAACTTGCCATTTGTTCAACAGGTTGATGTGTTGGTCCATCTTCACCTAGTCCGATTGAGTCATGGGTATAAACAAACAGTGAACGAATCTTCATTAAGGCAGCCATGCGTACCGCATTTCGTGCATATTCCATAAACATTAAGAATGTTGCCCCATAAGGAATAAAGCCGCCATGAAGTGCAATACCATTCATAATAGCAGACATCCCAAACTCACGTACACCATAGTGAATATAGTTACCATCCGGATTGGCTAAAATTTCTTTTGAGCCTGACCACATTGTTAAGTTACTTGGAGCTAGGTCAGCCGAGCCACCAAGAAACTCAGATAATACTGGTGCAAAAGCTTCAATTGCATTTTGTGATGCTTTACGCGTCGCTATCGTTGCTGGGTTTGCTTGCAATTTATTGACAAAATCGGTAGCCACTTGTTGCCAATTTTCTGGTAAATCGCCTTGCATTCGTCGTTTAAATTCGCTTGCAAGTTCTGGATATGCTTTGGCATAAGCTTCAAAGCGAGTGTTCCACTCATCTTCAATTTGTTTGCCTTTGGTTTTCGCATCCCACGCTTCATAATAAGCTTTAGGAATATCAAACGGCGGGTAATTCCACCCAAGTGCTTGACGGGTTGCTTCAATTTCAGCATCTCCCAGTGGTGCACCGTGACTGTCATGACTGCCCGCTTTATTTGGTGATCCAAAACCTATAACTGTTTTACACATCAGTAAAGAAGGTTTATCGGTCACAGCTTGTGCTTGTTCAATCGCTTGAGCAATGGCATTTGCATCATGACCATCAATACCGCGAATAACATGCCATCCATAAGCTTCAAAGCGTTTCGCGGTATCATCAGTAAACCAACCTTCTATTTCGCCATCGATTGAAATACCATTTTCATCATAAAATGCAATGAGTTTTCCTAATTTCAGTGTTCCAGCCAATGAACAAGCTTCGTGTGAAATCCCTTCCATCATACAACCATCACCCATGAATACATAGGTAAAATGGTCGACTATAGTATGACCTGGTTTATTAAATTGTGCAGATAAAGTTCTTTCTGCAATTGCCATACCAACTGCATTAGCAATGCCCTGTCCTAAAGGTCCGGTTGTGGTTTCAACGCCCGGAACATGACCATATTCTGGATGCCCTGCTGTGATTGAATGCAACTGACGGAAATTTTTCAAGTCATCAATGCTAACTTTATAACCGGTAAGATGTAGTAAACTATAAATTAGCATCGAAGCATGACCATTTGATAATACAAAACGGTCTCGATCTGCCCAAGTTGGATTGTTCGGGTTATGTTTTAAAAATCCACGCCAAAGTACTTCCGCCATATCAGCCATACCCATAGGCGCACCCGGATGACCTGATTTTGCTTTTTGTACACCATCCATGCTTAATGCCCTTATCGCATTCGCAAGCTCGCGGTGAGATAGCGTCGTTGCATTCATGTTTTAATCTCCAAAATATATTTTAAGTTATTCAAATTCATTTTTTCTGTATTTTTGAAACAGATTTATATTATTAACTTTATAAAAAAAGTGAAAGGGGAATGGTGATTCCCCCTTTATTATTATAGAAGTGTTGCAATCATCTCTTCTAATTTACCTTGATCCACCGCAAAGGCACGAATTCCTTCTGCCAATTTTTCGACAGCCATGGCATCGCTATTATGTTGCCATCTAAATTCAGACTCGGTAATCGGTGCAGGTCGTTCAACGACAGTTTGATTTGGATACAGTTTTTGTTCAACAGGCGCTGTTGAATGTTGCATTTCAGCCAATAAATTTGGCGCAATCGTTAATCGGTCACAACCGGCTAATGCTAAAATTTGTTCAACTTTACGGAAGCTTGCCCCCATAACTATCGTTTTATAACCATGTTGTTTATAGTAATTATAAATATTACGTACTGATACCACACCTGGATCTTGATCGGCAATATAAGGTTCAATTGGTTTTTTAGCTTGATACCAGTCATAAATACGACCAACAAAAGGCGAAATGAGAAACACATTGACTTCAGCACAAGCACGTGCCTGTGCAAATGAAAATAGTAACGTTAAATTACAATTAATGCCCTCTTTTTCAAGAACTTCGGCAGCTTTAATCCCTTCCCATGTTGAAGCAATTTTAATCAAAATTCGTGATTTATCGATACCTTTTTGTTGATAGAGTTCTATAATTCGGCGGGCTTTTTCGATACAAGCTTGTTTATCAAAAGATAAACGAGCATCCACTTCTGTCGAAATTCGTCCGGGTACAATTTTCAAAATTTCCGCACCAATATTGACAGCAACTTGGTCACAAGCATTAACTAATTGTTGTTCTTTGCTACCACCTAATTTTTTTGCAGTTTCAACTGCAGAATCAATCAGATAACGATATTGAGGAAGTTGAGCGGCTTTTAATACAAGAGAAGGATTCGTGGTTGCATCTTCTGGTGAAAACTGTTTAATTGAATCGATATCACCTGTATCGGCAACAACGACGGTTAATTTTTTAAATTCATCTAATTGACTCATATACTTCTATATCCTCTACAGCTTCAATTTTCTAAAAGATTATAATAGCATTTATCTAGTGATAAAACGACTTAGCGACTCGTTATTTTAACGTTTTTATACATTTAACAATAACCTGAAATAGATAACAAAAAAGCAAAATTTTCACACAGTTGTGATAGCAATTATAGCTTGTTTATCTCTACTATCAGTTTGTTATTTTTACATTATAAATTGATTTTTTAATGTGACCTAAATCACGAAATTCACTTTATCAATATGAAAAATATCTCGATAAAAAATCAATCTAGTATTTTTCAGCTAATCGTTAACGCTATATTGACCAGCCCTAAAACAAAAATGCATGATATTAAATATTGACTAAATCCATGCATAAATCGTTTTATTCGCAAAATTACAACCAGCACAGTTATCACATTTTTTCGACTGACAAAAATCGGGTTGTTCTACAACGATGAGTTGCATCACTTTTTTCTTTACCCAAAAGTTTAGTATCGGCATAAGGGCACTTTCAGGCAATCTAAAATGACGTGCTATATCTTGCAATTCCACGCGCCCTTTTAATTGTACATAATCACGAATCGAGGTCATTAACATTTTCTATATTAGTCTTATAGGTTTTACCTACTTTGTTCTCCAGAGAATCAAATGATAAAAGCAAATCAATCACAACAAGATGATTTTCTTTATTTTTTATGATTGAATATATTATTTTTCTTAAATGAATCATTCCCCACTTTGCGCAGAATAAACATCATCAATGTTATCAATAGTCCACAAGCGAACAACCAATAACTTGCAGTATTTGAATAGGCAAGTTGTGTAAATTGATAATAGATTGTCGCCACCAACCAAGCAATTATGAATGTCCATACTGCAACAAAAATCATCCAACGCCACCCTGCTTCACGATAAATAGTCCCTAATACTGCTGTACATGGTGTATAAAGTAAGATGAATATTAAATAAGCTATTACGGCTGACGAAGACGTAAATGATGTCTTAATTTTAGAAATAGCAGTGGAATTGATCGCTAAATCAGTTTGTAAAGTATCGATATCATCATTTAATGATGACAATCCAAGAGGGTCAGTAATCGTTTCAGACAAAGCAAATAAATTATCTGGAATAGTGGCAAAAGCCGATTTAATGTCTTCAAACCAATCCGATTGTTCATCATCTTCTGGTTGACTATCCATAGAATAAAGTGAATTTAACGTCGCAATGATGGACTCTTTTGCAAAAATTCCCGTAAAAATGCCCACTGTTGCTGGCCAATTTTTGTTATCGATCCCCATGGGTTGAAAAACAGGTGTAATTTTTTGGCTTATGACTGATAATACCGATTGATTAGTATTTTCATGTCCAAAGGTATTATCTGTTCCCCAAGAGTTGAGTAAGCTTAAAATCGTCACCATAATTACAATCGCTTTTCCGGCTTTGAATATAAAACTTTTCAAGCGTTGCCAAGTTAAGCGTAAAATGCTACGAAGGGTTGGAATTCGATAAACTGGCATCTCCATAATAAAAGGGGTCAACTCACCTTTTAATAACGTGTTTTTTAAAATCATCCCCGACAGGACTGCGACACCAATACCAAGCAGATATAACATAAATACAACGAAAGAAGCATGAAGCGGGAAAAATATAACCGCAAATAATGCATAAACCGGTAATCTTGCCCCACAAGACATAAAAGGGATCATGCAGATAGCCATTATACGATCTCGAGAACTTTCTAATGTACGCGTGCCCATAATTGCTGGTACACCACAGCCAAAGCCCATTAACATAGGCACGAAAGCTTTACCCGGTAAACCGATAAAACGTAAAACCCGATCAACCACCATTGCGGCACGCGCCAAGTAACCGGAATCCTCTAAAAAAGATAAAGCAAAAAACATCGCGGCAATGACAGGAATAAACGTTGAAACAGTTTGAATCCCATTGCCTATGCCATCAGACAATATGACACGAACCCAATCGGGCGCATGAATGAATTGTAATAAATTTGCTGTTCCATTGACAAAAATTGCTCCAAAAAATTTTTCAAAAAAATCGATAAATACCGAACCAAAATTGATAGCGACCATAAACATGGCATACATCACAATTAAAAAAAATGGTATCCCTGTAAAGCGTCCAAGCGTAATTTTATCAAACTTTTCTGAAATATCGGGACTTAATTCTCGAGGTTTAGCAATAACCTTTTTACACACTTGATCAATCGTTTCATATCTGGCACTTGCTAGCGCAACATCAATTTCATTATCACACCATGCCGAAAGGAGTTGTCGACAAATTTCAAGTTTTTCTAATTCAAGTGAATTAAACTGATCTGTGTTGTGTCCTAATAAGGCTTCAATTAATTGCCAGCGATTAAGTTGATGAACACGACTTTCTTCTGGTAACTCACTAATATAACGAGTCAACATTTTTTGCTGAGATTGCCCTAACGTGTCTATAGAAGGTTGAGCTTTTTGCTTATTGACCGCCTTATTTTCAATTGCTTGATAAAATGAATTAATACCTAATTTTTTGGTTGATGAAATAGGTACTACAGGACAACCCAGTAAAACGGATAATCGTTGGTGATCGATTTTTTCGCCCATATTCTTAACCGTATCAATCATATTGAGTACAACAATCATCGGTACTTGTAGATCAATCAATTGAAATGTTAGATATAAGCTTCGCTGTAAATTGCTGGCATCAATAACATTAATAATGACATTATTTTTTTCTGTCAGAACAAATTCACGCGTTATCCATTCATCTTGCGACATTGAAACCGCATCAGACTCAATAGAGTAAGTCCCCGGTAGATCTACGACCTCGTATTGGTAATGGTGATAAGAAAATAAACCTAATTTTTGTTCAACTGTCACGCCAGGCCAATTACCGACTCGCTGTTTTGATCCTGTCAGTAAATTGAACAGTGTTGTTTTGCCACAATTTGGATTTCCAACCAGTGCTATTTTCACTCATTTATCTCCGTTACTTCAATGGTTGCTGCTTCACGATGCCTTAGACAAAGAAAAAATCCACGTATTTTAATTTGAAGTGGGTCTCCCAAAGGTGCCACACGAACAATCGAAATTTTACAGCCTGGTGTTAATCCCATTGCCAGTAACTTTCTACGAAAAGGTAAGGATTCAGGTAATAGACGAGAGATAACCGCCTCATTTCCTAAAGGGAGGTGATTTAATGTTAATACTGACATTAATGTTCCTGTGAATTATGCTAGCACGTTTTATTCTGCTTATTTTAAAAAATATTCACCTATAAAAATAGTTTTAAAATGCGAATAATTCGCAATATTAATATTTAATATTTAAAAAAATAGAAAAGTAACTTTAAAAAATAAAATTTATGTCAAAAATAAGGATTAATATGTTTTTTTCAAGTGTTTTGTTCTGAAAAACAAAAAGAATCTGAATAAGGTTAAATTCAAGCGATTAATCTTTCGATTATTCATTTAATTAATGTTTAGATTACTCAGCCAATTCAAAATTAGAGATTCGGTAAGACAACTGATATAATTTGACTTTATACTTTGCTTAAGGAATGAGAATTATGTTAACCATTTACGGTATTAAAAACTGCAGTACAATGAAAAAAGCGTTCACATGGCTTGATGAAAATAAAATCAAATATCAATTTCACAATTACAAAACAGATGGACTGTCAACTGAACAATTACAGACTATTTTGAAATTCGTTGATTGGCAAAACCTACTTAATACACGGGGTACAACATGGCGTAAATTGGATGAATCAGTACGTGCTAACGTTGACAATGAGCAAGCTGCGATGAAACTGATGCTGGACAATCCTTCAATTATAAAACGACCGCTAATAATCAAGGGTAAGCATGTATTACTCGGATTTTCAGACGAAAGTTATTCGCAATTTTTCAAACAACAACAATAAAACCGAGATCATTATGACAGAGCCTGTTATTGAACTAACCAAAGCATTAATTGCCGAAAAATCGATAAGTCCGGATGATAAAAATTGTCAAAATATCCTTATCGAGCGCTTAACATCACTTAACTTTATCATTGAAGAATTCAATATTGGTCGCACTAAAAATCTTTGGGCTTATCATGGCGATCCGTCAGAAACAACACTTATGTTCGCTGGTCATACCGACGTAGTGCCTGCTGGCGATGAAAGCCAATGGCTGTATCCCCCATTTGAGGCAACCATTGATACTCATGGTGTACTTTATGGCCGTGGCGCATCAGATATGAAAAGTGGTGTCGCAGCAATGATCTGTGCTGCTGAAGATTTTGTTAAAGCAAACCCCAATCACCGTGGTCGTGTTGCGTTTCTAATTACCTCTGATGAAGAAGCTGATGCAACCGATGGAACAGTTAAAGTTGTTAATCGTCTTATTGAACGTCAGGAACGTGTAGACTATTGTATTGTAGGAGAGCCTTCTTGTGATAAGGTTTTAGGCGATCAAATTAAAAATGGGCGTCGAGGTTCTTTGACAGCAAATTTAATTATTCATGGTATGCAAGGTCATGTCGCCTACCCTCATTTAGTTGACAATCCTGTTCATCGATTTGCCCCTGCATTGGCTGAACTGGTTAATACGGTTTGGGATAATGGCAATCAATATTTTCCGCAAACCTCTATGCAAATTGCAAACATTCAGGCAGGCACAGGAGCTGAAAACGTTGTGCCCGGTGATCTATCTGTGCAGTTCAATTTTCGATACAGTAGTGAACTCACTGACGAATTAATTAAAACCCGCGTTGAGCAACTTTTACAAAAGCATAAATTAAACTATACGTTAAATTGGCGTTTATCAGGTCATCCGTTTTTAACGCCGCAAGGTGAACTGACTCAAGCTACAGCAAGTGCGATAAAAGAGTACACAAATATTGAGACAAAATTATCAACAAGTGGCGGAACATCAGACGGACGTTTCATTGCAAAAATGGGCTGTCAGATTATCGAGTTTGGGGTATTAAATAAAACAATCCATAAGATTAACGAAAATGTAAATTGTCAGGATATCATCACACTGAAAAAAATTTATCAAAGAATTTTGGAAAAATTACTCGTTTAATAAGATTGGCTAAGTTATCTAACTTGTTAAATCTGCTCAAACAAAATTTGAATAGATTATTTAATGCTACTTTGGACATTCGACTAAACGAGCGTCACTAACATGCATCCAACAAAGGTAAAAAAATGGAGTGGATAAAAGATTATTGGTGGGTAATTTTATTATTCATCTTAGGTATTTTTATTAATGCCATTAAAGCTCTCAATAAGCTTAATTTTAAGTCTTACATTGATAAAAAAGGAATTAAACCCATACCTTATGATGATGAAGAGAATAACCAAACTCCAAAAAGTGGTGAGGATAAAAACAAAAAGTGATTAATTTCGAAAAAATTAATCACTTTCTTCCCTATCGGATATCGTTAATATCACTTTTAAATAAAGCTTGATGGCGATAACGATCGACCCACATCGCAGTTGAGCCACAAACTGCAATTGGCATAATAATTAGGTTTAATAGTGGCACCATAGTAAAAAAACTAACTAAAATACCGTAGACTAAATTATCAACTTTATCCTGCTTAAGTAACTCACGCATACGATGAAAAGTAATCTTATGATTATCGAAAGGATAATCAGCGTATTGAATATTAATTTGCCATGCAGTAAATAAAAACCAAATTATCGGTGTGACTGTTTGACCAATAACAGGAATAAAATACGTTAATAATATTGGGATAGACCATAATACATAATTGATTAATTTTTGAATTTCACGACCAAATATTCTAGGTAAATCTTTGATTAAACTTAACCAAGAAGTATCGGGTGCAGGTATCCCCGTTAATTCAGCTTCAACTTGTTCGGCAAGCAAGCCGTTAAACGGTGCAGCAATAAAGTTAGCCACTGTACTAAAAAAATAACAAAATAATATGACTAAAATCAGAATCACCATAAAACTAATAATATAGCCAAGCCAAGAAAGCCACCCCGGTACATAAGATAATCCCCAGTCAACCATGCCGGTAATTGTGGAAAAAAACCAATAAAATAGCGCTGACATAATCACCATATTCGCCAATAAAGGCAAGAATACAAAATGTCTAATTTTCGGGCTGAATGCTAAGGACCAGCCTAACAGAAAATATTCAAATCCCGATCTACGCCGATCATGATTTAAATTTGAATTAAATCTTAATTTATCTACATTATTACTCTTCACTCTTGTTCCTTTTAAACATGAAATAACGCTAAATTCAACTTATCAGCATGGTTTTCAATAAAACAACATTGCTATTTTTCATAAATAACTTCATTGTTACTATTCAACCATTGCTTAACCTCTTGTTTAATTGTTTCTAATAATGCTTTTCGCCCAGTCAATTGAAATTGCTGAATGATCGCATTGCCTTGATTTTTATTTTTCAGTAAAGCACCTAAGACAGATAATTTCACTCGATTATTTTGCTTATCATTAAATTGTTGTAAGCGACATAATGAAGCATAAGTTGCTTCGAATGCTCGATGAAAATAACAAAATCCGTATAATTCCATAATATCTTGCTTAGTCAATTGCTGATCAGTATCAGCAATAAGCATTTCATCAAATGGGAGTGCGATGATCTCTTTTAGCCACATCATGTTACGTTGTAACTTTTTGGATAGCACGTTAACCAAATTTATACCATTTTGGTTAATCGGTTTTATTGCCATTACCGAATATGTGCCACTACTTGCCTCTAAACGGCTACCAACATGTACAAGGACAAAACCTACAGATGACCAAAACTGATAATTTTCCCTACTATAGGCAAAACTCACGGATAAAAAATCTTGATGTTGTTTTTTTGCCGCTTCATAAGTATGTTGTATCAATTGCGTTGCAATATTTTGTCTTCGATAAGAAGCTATCACTGCAATGCGATTTATTCTGACAGATTTTAATTTTGCTGCTTGTTTAACACCTGCATGGGCTACCAAAGATTGTGCAACCATATTTCCTTTTGGTCTACGGTTACCCTTCCATATTTCTTCAATTAAGTCATCCGGTAAATCTCCTTCCTTAACCGTTATGGCTGCACCAATTAGGTTATGACTCTGTTTAGCCTGCCAAATCGTCAAATTCGTCGCGTCTAAAAGTCGCCTTAAATCAACTAACGTAGTTTGATAATGGGCTGTTTTCAGTAAATAAAAGATCTCCTTCAAACTACTTAAATCATGACGCGCTACTATGGAATAATCAATTGGCTTTGTATTATTCATTCGCTGATTTTCTGCTGATATTAGTCCATTGAGAACTAAACAATCAGTAAAATATTCTAACTGATCATCGCCATTCCACCGAATTGGTTTTTCAAGATGAAAATGATCACATTGTTTATCATTTAATAATTTTAATAAAAAACCTTGTCCGGTACCTTCGTAACCTTCAACCGTAGTAGTCAGTAAAATACGGCTTTTGTCTAAATTCACGAGTTGCAGCAATTTTTTTAGCATTGGCAAAGGTATCATGGCTGCTTCATCAATAATAAGATAGTCAGCAAAATCATCGACACCTTTTTCGATTAATTCATCAGGTGCATAAAAACGAACATCAGGTTTAGCAAAACGAAAGAAAGTGGTCAGCGATTTTTTGTTAGGAGCCGTAACAATGCAATGTCGATAGTGAGAGAATTGACCTGCCAAAGCGGATTTTCCCCTACCTCGTTTTGCCGTGATAACATGGATAGGCTTATCACTGTTTAACACTTGTTTTAATGTGTGTTGCTGTTCATCATAATCAGGCGATGTCAAATAACATTCAGAAAAGTTATTTTTTTGGAAACCGTTAAATTTAGAGATAGTGTGCTGTAAATGGTTTATAAAATTAGGCACAGGTATTGGATAAGCATCTTCATTCCAACGTAAACTATCTTTGTCTGCCCAAAGATTGTAATTTTCAGGTAATAACAAAATCAATCGGCTTCCTTTTACAAGCGTTCCTGACAACATGGCAAATGCTTCTAAATTAAATGACTGAGTTGCATCAAAAATGGCATGTAAATACTCTTGTCCTAAAAGGGTTTTAGTATTAGATATTGATACGATATTTGGCACATAATTTGATAAAATGGCTTGATCACTTATTGTGATCCAATCCCCTTTATGTTGCTTAATGATGTCACTTAATTGACTGAATAATTTCGTTACATCACCACGCAACACCCATAAAGTTCTGGTGCTATCAAGATTAATCATCGACTAACTTTTTCCAATCAATATGGAAAGCAAGCCTGCGGCAATAAGGGGGCCAACTGGAATACCTTTGAAAAAAGCAACACCAATCAAGGTTCCAATGATTAAACCATTAACAATGGTGGGATGTGCGCCAATTAAAGAAACCCCACGGGTACCTAGCCAAGAGACTAGTATGCCGACAAAGATAGCTAAAATTGATTGCCATGTTGTGAATGATTTTAATATGTCTTTGATACTCAAAGATCCGTCGGCAAGCGGAACCATCATAGCCGCCGTTAAAATGACAATACCAATTGTCAGTCCATATTGATTTAAAAACGGAAAATAGGTCGACAATGGGGTTAATTTAAATAATAGTAGCAATAATACGGCAAAAGTGACTGTGTTATTATGCGTTAAATAACACAGTGCAGCTAAACCCAGTAAAAGAAAAAAGGAGATATCAAATTGAGCAAACATTACAAAGCAACGCCGATTCTGGTGGCGACTTCCTCATAAGCTTCAATGACACCGCCAAGCCCTTGGCGAAAACGATCTTTATCCATTTTTTTTAAGGTCTCTTTTTCCCATAATCGACAACCGTCAGGGGAAAATTCATCACCTAACGTAATTTCACCCTTAAACAATCCAAATTCAAGTTTATAGTCCACTAAAATAAATCCTGCTTTATCAAAAAGATCGGTCAAAATTGAATTGATTTTAAAGCTTAGTGCCTTCATCGTTGATAACTGTTCATCAGTAGCCCAACCAAATGTTTTACAATATGACTCATTAACCATGGGATCATGCAATGCATCATTTTTTAGGAATAATTCAAATGTTGGCGGATTTAACACCTTACCTTCTTCAACCCCTAAGCGTTTGACCAAAGAACCTGCGGCACGATTTCGAACCACACACTCCACAGGTACCATATCCAGTTTTTTGACGATGACTTCTGTATCAGACAAAAGCGTTTCAACTTGAGTAGGAATACCTGCTTCACGCAGTTTATTCATAATAAAATAATTGAATTTATTATTGACGCGCCCTTTACGCTCTAATTGTTCAATACGTAAGCCATCAAAAGCGGAAGTATCATTGCGAAACTCTAACACTAATAGATCGGGATTTTCAGTAGTATAAACCGTTTTTGCTTTACCACGGTAAAGCTCAGCCAACTTTTTCATGGTTCTAACCTTATATCAAATTGCCAACAAATGATTAAGGAGCTATTCGCTCCTTAGTTTTAAACTTTTCGATACTCACGTATTTGTACCAATGCAATAAATAATAAGATGCTATTGTTTGCTATATCGTCTCGAATAGTGAAGTTCAATCTATAGCCAGTTTTACATAAAAGAATTAACTAAATTCTTCACTACTGATTATCTTAACTATTTATCAAAATGTTACTTGTCACAAATAATATCTCATAGCGTCTTGCTTTATTTTGAATCTTCATGAATGGTTTTGTCTTCAACGACGTTTTCATCTGTTTGTTCTTGCGCCGCTTGTGATGACTTAGGTGCAGCCTCATCCATTATTAAATTAAATAAGCGAACAACGTACCGTTGCACTTCAATAGAATCAGATGAAATATCTTGTGTACCACGAGTTAATGTTTTCAACTCGACAATGATATTTTCTGTACCAGGATAATTTTGCCGATGAATAACATAAGACGCTTGGATGTTCGGCTCTTCATCACTTGAAAAAATTGAAGCATTGCCCGTAACAATAACATTATTATCACTGCTACTAATCGGAATATTGTATTTATTCAGCGCAGTTGGGATAACAGACCATACATTCGCATCAGCAGGCGCATTTAATGAAGCGGTACCATAGTTATAAGACGCATAAGAATCAGGAATAGTTGGAATAGGAATGATAGGTGCCCGAATATCCACTTGCTTACCATATACAGCGCCTTCATTTTTATTAAAATGAATATAATATTCGGAACTTTCAGCAGGTACCGTTACACCCTGAGGGACAGTTAGCGGTTTCAAAACTGGCGAATTCAAATAATCTTCGTTCCCATCAACTTCTCGTTTATAATTTTGATCGCTACCACAACCAACCAAAAATAAAGATGCAATGGCTGTCATCACCATTGTGTTTTTAATCGCTTTGTTTTTTAACATAGTTTTATTAAACATAGATATCTGCTTATAAATTATTGGTTATACATAAATTAGAGTAAATTCGCATCTTTAAGAGCTTTTTCAACCACAGACACAGAAGCATCTGTAAGTGAAACCAGCGGCAAACGGATCGTATCGTTCGCCATTAGACCCAATTTTGTGCAAGCCCATTTTGCTGGAGTTGGGTTAGGCTCAATAAATAAGCTACTATGTAGTGCTGATAACGTATCATTCAGCTTTCGAGCTTCTTGAATTTGATTTTTCGTTGCAAGCTCACAAATTGTTGCAACCTGTTTGGCAGCTACATTCGCTGTCACGGAAATCACACCGTCACCACCTAAAATCATGAAATCTAAGAAAGTCGCATCATCACCACTTAATAATTTAAATTCACTACCAACAAGTATACGAGTTTTATAAACTCTTGATAAATCTCCTGTTGCATCTTTCAATGCAACAATATTTTTTATTTTAGATAATCGTCCAACTGTTTCTGGCTTAATATCACTGCAAGTACGACCCGGTACATTATAGATTATTTGGGGTAAAGCTGTATTTTCCGCAATTGCTTTAAAATGTTGATAAAGACCTTCTTGAGTTGGTTTATTATAATATGGCGCAACGGTTAAACAGCCAACTACACCAATATTTTCAACACGGTTAGTTAATTCAATTGCTTCTTTAGTCGCATTTGAGCCAGTTCCGGCAATGACATTTATTTTGCCATCTGCATATTCGATCGTTCTTTTAATTACATCGATATGCTCATAATGATCAAGCGTTGCTGATTCGCCAGTGGTACCAACAGAAACAATTGCCGATGTGCCATTGGCAATATGATATTCGACCAATTTTTTTAAGCTTACTTGGTCTACATTTCCTTTTGTATCCATTGGAGTAACAAGGGCGACCAGACTTCCTGTAAACATAAAATGACCTCTCATATTATTTATTGATAACCAACTTCAAGAATAAAAAATCTACCGACAAGTATGCGATATTTCTTATTTAAATTCAACTTTTGTTATGCAGGATTATCAATATCAATAAAAATAGTTTCAAGGTCATATTGCTTGGCTAGCCATTCACCAAGTTTTTTGATTCCGTAACGTTCAGTGGCATGGTGCCCTGCTGCATAAAAATTAATTCCATATTCTCGAGCAATATGAATGGTACGTTCAGAAACTTCACCTGTAAAAAAAGCATCAAATCCTTGTTCTGCAGCCGCTTCTATAAAGTCTTGACCACCACCACTACACCACGCAATTCGTTTAATTATTTGAGGAGCATTATCGCCACAAAATAATATTTCCCGTGAACGATGATGCAAAACTTGTTCAAGTTTTTGCTTAAATTGCCGTGATGTGGTCGGTTCAATGAGTGTCCCTTTAAATAATAAATCGGTTATATCCTCACGTTTATCCACTTCGATATTGAATAAATCCGCAAGTAATGCATTATTGCCGATAACGGGATGTCCATCTAAAGGCAAATGATACGCAAATAAATTAATATTATTTGAAAGCAATGTTTGCAAGCGTTTATATTTTATTCCTGTTATCGTTAGTGGTTCATTTTTCCAAAAAAAGCCATGATGAACTAAAATCGCATCAGCATCTAATTTAACGGCTTCATCTAATAAACGTTGACATGCGGTTACCCCAGTTATCACTTTTTTTATTTGCTTACGTCCTTGTACTTGTAAACCATTAGGTGCATAGTCACGGTAGCGTTCAACTTGTAATTCATGATTAATAATTTGTTGAAGTTCAAAATTTTGCACGTTTTCCTCTCGTATTTTTAATGACTTTTTAAAGAACAATATGAATTTTTTAATAAAATCCTTTAATGAATCTCGAAATTATTATAATCGAAATATTGGCAATTTTTTTATAAACCAGCCTATATGATTAAGTATAAACTATTATAAATTATCTCACGTAACGATTCGATATAGTGATATTAATGGTGAAATTTTAAATAAATTCTTTCATGTTTACAGAAGGTCAATAAATAACATCCTGTTTTAAAATGATTTTTGGATGCATGAAAACACGGAGTTAAACAAATTAACAAATTTGTTCTTTTCTATTATTTATTAAGTTTTAGCTAAATGATACATTACGTCGGTTTATATTCAATGAGGTATATGTTTTGCCATTTTTAGGTATAGGATTCAGTACAATTATCGCTCTATTTTTTGCTGTTCATGTAATTAAAACAGAGCAAGAACGATTTTGGCTGTCTATATTGTTCCTTTTTCCTTTTATTGGTAGTTTGATTTACTTTTTAGTCATATTTCTACCCGATTTTAGACAAACCTCAGTGGGATATCAAATTGAATCAAAATTATTAAAAGCGTTAGATCCGCAACGTGAACTTCGCGAAGCTTTAAGTAATTATGAAATTTCGCCCACTGTTGAAGCAAAAGTCTGTTTAGCTAAAGCACTCGTTGATAATGATAGAGCTCATGAAGCGTTAATTTATTATCAAGAAGCATTAACTGGGATCTATGAATCAGCACCAGATATTTTATTACAATATGCTTACGCACTCTATCAAGTTGAACAGTACAAAAAGGCAAAAGAAACTTTGGATTATCTAAGAGATAAAAATCCAACTTATCGTTCTGATGAAGGACATTTACTTTATACCAAAATCTTAATTGGACTTGATTTAAAAAAAGAAGCTCAAGAAGAATTTAATGCATTAATCAGTTATTATCCAAGTTTAGAAGCCGCTTCATACTATTTACAAACCTTAATTGAGTGGCAGCAATTTTCACTCGCTAAAGAAGTTTTACAAAAAATTGAACTACGCTTAAAACACATGCCTAAACATGCTAAACGTATTAATCAGACTTGGATAAAATCAATTGAACAATCTAAACAAAAATTATACAGATAGCGTTTTTAGTGTTTTTATTTAGTATATTTTTTTTCGAGTTCAACAGTGCTGAATCGAAGGTAAAACTAGGCGAATACGGTAAAAACTGGCATAATAATTTTATTTTATGCTAAATAAGACAACTATTGTGCCAAATGCTAAATTATGTGAACGCTTCCGTGGTTTTTATCCTGTTGTAATAGATATAGAAACATCAGGATTTGACCCAAAACTTAACGCTATTCTAGAAATTGCGGCAATCACACTACAAATGACTGAAGAGGGATGGCTGATTCCAGACCAAACCCTTCATTTTCATGTCAATCCATTTGAAAACTCAATTTTAGAACCGAGTGCCTTAGCTTTTAATGGTATTGATATCGACAATCCATTAAGACAAGCTGTTGACGAAAAAATGGCGCTTGAAGCGATATTTAAAATGGTTAGATCGGGAATTAAAGCAAACGATTGCAATCGTGCTGTTATGGTTGCGCATAATGCAAACTTTGACCATAGTTTTTTAATGGCAGCAGCAGAACGAGCCAATATTAAACGTAATCCGTTTCACCCTTTTGCTACTTTTGATACTGCAGCACTGAGTGGTTTAGTGTTTGGGCATACCGTTCTAGCAAAAGCATGTGAACTTGCTCGCATTCCTTTTGATCACAAGTTAGCCCACTCTGCACTTTATGATACCGAAAAAACCGCTATTTTATTTTGTGAAATAGTGAATCGATTTAAGCGATTAGGAGGCTGGCCATTGCCTCAACTCGAGCCAAGTTCAATAGATGAAGAAGTTCAAGAGATTTAAGAGAGTAATTAAACTCTCTTATTTAAATAATGTGTCTATTTTTAAGCTTTATGTTTTTCAGCTGTCTGTTTTATTAATGTTTGCAGTTCACCAGTTTGGAACATTTCGATCATAATATCACATCCCCCTACTAGTTCACCTTCAACCCATAACTGTGGAAAAGTAGGCCAATTTGCATAGTTTGGTAATTCAGCACGAATATCGGGATTTTGTAAAATATCGACGTACGCAAAAGGCTCACCACATTGAGATAATACTTGTACTGCTTGTGCTGAAAAACCACAACTCGGTAATTTAGGCGAGCCTTTCATATACAGAATGATAGGATTTTCTGCAATTTGTTTTTTTATCTTATCAAGTGTTGTCATTTCAGTTGTCATAACGATTTATTCCTTGTTATTTAATATCTACTTTACGTCGTATTTTAACTTAGAAATAAGGCGAGTTATACTCTTACCCATTTAGTTGACGTAATGATAACCTTTAATTACGTCATTAGTAGATAAATTAAGTCAGTAATCAATCGGGACATGAACAGATAAATTACTTTAAATTCAGTGAGTAACATGGTTTTATTTTGCATTAAAAGAAGCCAAACAAATAAATAAAAGGCTTAACCTATTAGTGTAATAAATGCATTCATTAATAATGAGATCTCACTTAGCAATGACTTTTGTGTCAATGATATATTTTAATTTAACTTTAGTTAACACAAATAATCAAAACATTAGTTTTAGCAAGTTGCCTCAGCCCTTTTACAAATTGACACAATATAGTATGCTACTTACATTTACAGTAACTAACATTCAATTCAAAAAACATCGTGCATCCAATAATCTTAACTTTACGTAAAGTCTTTTATAGTAGTAATCTACTTTTTAGTATTCGTATGTTAATCAGTTTAACAGGTTCAACCTTGGTTCCTTGGTACTTAGGCTATGTGTCGTATGTCATTCCTTTAACACTGGGTGTTGTGGCAGCAGGATTATCCGAAATTGATACACGTTTACTAAGCCGATGTATAAATATTTTATTAACGTTAGTGTGTTTTGCAATTGCTACCTTTTCTGTCGAACTATTATTTAATATTCCACTTCTATTCATTATAGGGTTGATGAGTTCAACATTTATCTTCATTATGCTTGGTTCTTTGGGTCAACGTTATGGTGTGATTGCTTTTGGATCGTTATTGATCGCAGCCTATACCATGTTAGGGCATAATTTATTTGATGATAATTACACGCTACCTTGTTATTTATTACTCGGCGCTTTATGGTATAACATTGTCTCTTTGATTGAATCTCTCATTCAGCCGATTCGAACGACCCAACAGACTATTTCAACTTGTTTTGTAAAATTAAGTCATTACCTTGATGCTAAAGCAGCGATGTTTGACCCAGATGAAACTCATGAATTTAAAAGTCAAACATTAGAATTAACCGAATGTAACAATCAATTGATTAATGTGTTTAATCAGGCTAAACACGCTCTTTTTAACCGATTAAAAGCTTATCAAGGCCAATCATATGTGAAAAAAATGCTTAGTTATTACTTTGTTGCTCAAGATATTCATGAGCGAGCAAGCTCTTCACATGGTGATTATCAAGCGCTAAGTCAACATTTTAAACATAGTGATATTTTATTTCGCTTTGCACGAATTTTGAATTTACAATCAAAAGCATGTGCCAAATTAGCTGTTGCCATTAAAATGAATCAAACTTATCAGCATGATTCCTTATTTGCTCGTCATTTTTCATATTTAGAAGAAGCTATTGCCCATTATCAAGCTAAAAATAAAACGGAAGCCTTACTGGTTAAATCCCTACAAAATCTTTATCAAAATTTGTTATCTATCGACTTATTATTAGCAAATATTGATAATGAACAACATCTTTCAAAAGACAAAGAAAATAATGAATTAATTGATGAGGAACTCACAAGTTTCTATGATATTTTTGCTAAAATTAAGCATAATTTAACTCTCAAGTCTTCCCTTTTTCGTCATGCAATACGTATGAGTATTGTCCTGTTTGTTGGCTATATCATCATTTATTTTTCTAATCTTTCTCATGGTTATTGGATTATCCTTACCAGTCTTTTTGTTTGCCAACCAAACTATTCAACGACTAAATATCGACTAAAATTACGTATTATTGGTACTATCTTGGGTATTATTGTCGGCATTCCGTTAACCTATCTATTTCCAAGCATCATTGAACAGTTAATTTTAATCATCATAACTGGTTGGCTATTTTTCTTATTTAAAAATTCTCAATATGCTTACGCTACCGCATTTATTACATTATTAGTCTTTTTTAGTTTCAGTTTAATTGGCGAAAATAGTGTAGAAGTTGCTATCCTACGAATTATTGCAACACTGATAGGTTGCTTTATTGCATGGTTTGCTGTTAGCTTTATTTGGCCAGACTGGAAGTTTAGAAATTTAACCAAACTAATTGATCGCGTTTGCCATGATGATAGTCACTATCTGGCGCTTATTGGAAGTCAATATTTAACGGGTAAAACCAATGACCCAAAATATCGATTAGCAAGACGCGCCGCCCACGATAGTAATGCTGACCTATCGACATTGATTAGTCTGATGACAAAAGAACCTCATGTAAATCGAAACGTGATTGAACAGGGTTTCCGTTTATTAACGCTTAATCACACTTTAATCAGCTATCTTTCAACATTAGGTTCGCACCGAGATAAAATCATTGCTCAACATACATTGGATCTATTTGATGATCTAGCAGTCTATATCATCAATCTTTTAAACGATAAAAAAATCGATGAAAATGAACAAGTCATGAAAAAAATGATTTCAAATTATATTGAAACCATTTCCATTAATGACGAACAAAACACCAATGATATTTTGGTTTTGCAGCAACTGGCATTAATATTAGACATTTTGCCAGAATTCATTCATTTAGTAGTGGAGTTAGAAGAACCAACAAACTGACTGCTTAGAAAATTTAGATGTTTGAGGATCATTAATGAATCTGGTCAATACAATTAATTATATTCTCAAACATCTAATAAAAATTTTTGGAATGCTTCAAGGTAATTTTAATGAATAAATGGATTTTCTTTACCAATGTAAACTAATGGATTGGTAAAATCCTTTAATTTATCAGCATCAATTTCAAATCCAAATAAAAAATCGGATTCAAAATAAGGACCACTATCTTTAATAGAGTGATCAGGGCTAATTATTGCTATAGCATTCAACTCATTTAATGCAAATGACTTAAGTTGTTTCGAATCTTTATCAAACACGAAGACAAAATCTGAATTTGATAAGCCTGATTTAGCTATAAATATTTCATAGTCTTTACCTTCAATACGGTAATATTTTTTTTTGTATTCTGCACTTACCGGATCGGTATGATTTTGCTCTGCATGACTTAAGAAAAAAGCTTCTATTGAACGACCACCATGTTTAAGTAAATCATCAGTGACAGGGATAAAGGCAAAACGTTTTTTTTCTTTTAAATAATCAATATAGATTAACTCACGTACTTCAACATTTTTGGCTATTTGTTCATTATCAGATAGATTTGATGCAGGGGCAGCTATTGCATAACAAACAAAATTTAATAGTGTAACAACAACTAAAATACCAATGTTTCTAAATAATTTTTGAATATAACTCATACTACATCCTTGATTTTAAAAATATTTAAGCGTATAGGGTTAAACTATAATGTTTTTATATTATGATTAATCTGTCTAAATATAATACAATCTAATGAACATAGAAAAAAACTTTTTGATACCATTAACTATTGTATTTATTTTTAGGCAATTATACTCTTATTTATGTAACAACAACTCAAAAAAATATAAAAAAACGAATAGTATATTCTCGCTATTGTATATTTTTACCTTTTCAGTTCAAAAAATATCTTACTGATTTAATGATTTTTTTCAATATATTATGACCATAATTTTTAAATTTATATGATCATTAAATGTTTTAAGTGTATTACATCAATTTAATAATGCGTTATGCCATATCCAATAAAATCTTAGTGATTATTATTTTTATTTCACTGCCAATGCCGTTTATTAAGATAAATTATTGTTACTGGTTGTCGAGCTCACGGTTTTGGCACACTGAGTGTGCCTTCCTATTACATTTATTTTTATTGTAATTCTTTCAAATACCAATGTACTTTGGTCAAATTTTAACTGGATAAGGTCTTGAAAGTCCCATTTAATAGCGATTATCACATTTCAATGCTATCCGATCCTTTTCAGGCACAATAAAATGAAGTTCATCACAGTAATATCTGAACCATTCAAAGCCAAATACCACTGGCGGTAACGCTTTGAATAGTCGTCCTGCCCATTGGAGTTTGTCTCTACTATCTGTATGAAAATTATTTAATTTAGCAAACATGCCATGTTCGCCATGATCTAAGTGCTTTTTAAAAATCGTGTGACCTTTATTATCCAAGACTTGTAGTTCTCTTATAAAAGTATCCATATGCGACCCTACAAGATCCTGAACATAAAACGTCATATCATTAGCGTTAGCCATATAGCTTTTTATTAAAATTTTGTCATCACCATAAATTTTAATTGATGATTTATCTGATCCTGTATCCGGATAATTTGCATTTGGAATTAACCGCCAATCAAGTGGTGTAAGTTGTTCTTGTGCAAAAGGATTATCTTTTGCTATAGAAACCAATAAATCATAATCTGAACGAAACCTTGGCAATAATTCTTGCGGTAATTCGAATCCAATTCGATAATCTCTCGTATCATAAGGAGGCGAAAGATCGGCTCTAAAAAAATCTAATATCGCCGTTGCTTCCATAGATAAAATTGGATAGGAGTAAAGTTGATTGTTTTTGTGTAATCATAAATCCAGAAATACGCATCTTCTGCAATCCCTGCCATTTTCATAAACAATTTACGTTCTTTGTCGGTTAATGTATATTTTTTTGGGGTTAGATTGGCAGGGAGTATTTTCTTGTCAGCATCGGGCGGTAAAGTTTCCGATAACGATATATGAAAAAATATCCTATCAGGGTCGATATATTCGACGCTCTGCACATAATATATGTCGACATCTTTTATGACCTTTAAATTCGATCCGGAAGTTTCAGATTTATTCGACTTGGTGTTGGTGCTGCAATTGCTGAGTAATAACAATGCGATAAAACTCATCAGTAATAAATATAACTGCTTTTTCATTTTATTTCCTATGCACTTTTTATAAGACAAGGTTAGGCTACTAGTTGTCTGATTCACTGTTTTAGCACACTGAGCGTGCCTTCCTATTACCTTTATTGTTATTGTAATTCTTTCAAATACCTATGTACTTTGTTTAAATTCCAACCAGATAATGTCTTGAAAGTACCATTTAATGGCGATTATCACATTTAAATTCTATACCGTCCCTGTAGGGTGCGATAAAATCGAGACCTTCACAACCAAATGAAAACCATTGAAAACCAAATACCACTGGGGGTAAATCTTTGAATAGTTGTCCTGCCCATTGGAATTTTTCATTTTCATAATCATGGTAATTGTTTAATCCAACTAATGACATACCTTCACCTTGATACATACGCCTTTTAAAAAGAGTGTTTCCTTCGTTATCTACAACTAGAAGCTCTCTTTCAAAAATTTTATAAATATCCCGTAGTTGTGGCTCTTTTTCATCTACATAATCCTGAACATAAAAAGTCATATTATTCGCATTGGCCATGTAACTTTTTAGATACTTCGGGAGATTTCCATAATTTCTATTTGATAATTTATCTGGCCCTGTATCCGGATAATTTGCATTTGGAATTAACCGCCAATCAAGTGGTGTAAGTTGTTCTTGTGCAAAAGGATTGTCTTTTGTTATAGAAACGAATAAATCATAATTTGAACGAAATCTTGGCAATAAATCTTGCGGTAAGTCGAATCCAATTCGATAATCTTCCGTATCATAAGGAGGCGAACGATCGGATCTATAAGAATCTAATATCGCCGTTGCTTCCATAGATAAAATTGGATAGGAGTAGAGTTGATTGTTTGTGTAATCATAAATCCAGAAATACGCATCTTCTGCAATCCCTGCCATTTTCATAAACAATTTACGTTCTTTGTCGGTTAATGTATATTTTTTTTGGGTTAGATTGGCAGGCAGTATTTTCTTGTCAGCATCGGGCGGTAAAGTTTCCGATAACGATACGTGAAAAAATACCCTATCAGGGTCGAGATATTCGACGCTCTCCACATAATATATCTCGACATCTTTTATTACTTTTATGTTCGATCCAGAAGTTTCAGATTTATCCGAATTGGTGTTGGTGCTGCAATTGCTGAGTAATAACAATGTGATAAAACTCATCAGTAATAAATATAACTGTTTTTTCATTTTATTTCCTATGCACTTTTTATAAGACAACGTTAGGCTACTGGTTGTCTGGTTCACTGTTTTAGCACACTGAGCGTGCCTTCCTATTACCTTTATTGTTATTGTAATTCTTTCAAATACCAATGTACTTTGCTTAAATTCCAACCAGATAATGTCTTGAAAGTCCCATTTAATGACGATTATCCCCTTTGGTGTTATTTCGTCATTGTAAGGGAAATAAAATCGAAGTCTTCACAGCTAAATGCGAACTATTCAAAGCAAAATACCATTAAAGGTAAATCTTTAAATAGTTGCTCTCCCCATTGGTATTTTTTAATTTAATTTTCTTTACTCTGTGCTTTTAGCCATGCAATTTCTTGTGGCCAAATATCCGGATCGATAGTTTCGAGAATCAGCGGGATTTCATCAATTCTTGGATCTTGCATAATATATTTAAAAGCCGTTTCACCAATGTTCCCTTTTCCTAAACTATTATGGCGGTCAACATGGCTGGCAAGTTCACTTTTGGCATCGTTTAAATGCATGCCTCGTAAATATTCAAAACCAACAATTTTTTCAAATTCGGCGAACGTTTCTTGACAGGCTTTTTCAGTACGTAAATCATAACCGGCAGCAAAGGCGTGACAAGTATCAATACAGACACCAACGCGACTTTTATCTTCCACTTGGTCAATGATTTGTGCCAAATGTTCAAATTTATAACCTAAATTAGAGCCTTGACCTGCGGTATTTTCAATTACGGCAACCACATTGTTAGTTTTATCTAACGTAATATTAATAGATTGAGCAATACGGCTAAGGCATTCATCAACAGATATCTGTTTTAAATGACTACCCGGGTGGAAATTAAGTAACGTTAATCCGAGTTGCTCACAACGCTGCATTTCATCTAAAAAGGCGGTGCGTGATTTTTCAAGTTGTTCACTATCCGGATGACCTAAATTGATAAGATAACTATCATGTGGCAATATCTGTTTACTAGTAAAGCCGTATTTTTCACAGCGCTTTTTAAAGCTATCGATCATAGCGCTTTCAAGTGGTTTTGCATGCCATTGACGTTGATTTTTGGTGAATAGCGCAAAAGCAGTTGCGCCAATTTGATAAGCATTGATTGGGGCGTTATCAACCCCACCAGAAGCGCTCACATGCGCGCCAACATATTTCATACTTTTGAATCCTGATAATTGTGTTAAAAAAGGAAGTGTATAATTAGTTTGAACTACTATTGCGTTGCAACTGATCACGTAAGTTAGGTGGCACACCTTTTATTACTAATGAATCGGTTTGCGGATCCCATTTAATTCGTTCTCCAAGGAGATCGGAATCAAAACTTAATGTTAATCCCCCTCCACTTCCTGAGAATTTTTTAAGTTGGCGCAAAGCACTACGATCAACCGGAAACGTTTCTTCCAAATCGTAATCACTGTTTTTAACAAATTCCATAAAATTGTTATCACCATGAGTTGGTAATTCATTGGCGAGATTTTTAAGCTCAATTTCTTCACCGGCTTGCAACTGAGCTTGGCAATAATTGTAAACATTTTCACGTGCATGAACTTTGTCTTGTTTATCAAATTGCATTTCCTGACAATAATCATCAACCGCTTTCACTAAAGTTTTATTCTGTGCTTTGGCATCTAACCCTTCACTTGCACCTAAGTAATCCATAAAAAAGTCTGATACTTTACGCCCTACTCTTCCTTTTAAAAAGGTTAAGTAACGTTTAGAATCTGCATCGGTTTCCCATTCAGTGATATCAATTCGAGCGATAATATCAGCATGATCAATATCTAAATATTGTGTTTCAGATATATCAAGTTGTTCATTGACTAACATACTCGAACAACTATTTAAAACCGCAATGATCAGATACTCTACGGCTAAATAACGATAGTGACAAAAAACGACTGTGCCACCTTCAGCAAAAGGATATTTAGCCAGTTCATTGCGTAACTGTTTGGTAGATTCTTGACTAAAATGTAAAAAATCTTGGTTGCCAAGCCGTAATTCTTTAAGGGATTGTTCAAATAAACTTTCTTCGTTGAACAGACCATATGCTTTACTTTTATTATTATAAATACGGTTTATATCTTCAATTAAATTAACCACAGCTTGTTGATTACTTAACATCGAGTCACGCAATTGTAGTTCAATTTCAGTATCGCTTTTTCTAATTAATTTATGCAAGATAACTTTTTCTATTTGTACACTCATTAGGGATTCCTATTTGGATCGCAGTATTAAATTATGATATATTTTACCAAAGCACTGAAAAAGTGCTATCAACAAATGAAAACCTGTTTGACTTATATGAGATAAACATTCCAAAATCGGCAATAACATCTTATCTACTTAAGCTTTCTTACCATTTAAAGCTACAATAGATGACGATGACTCGCTTTCTTAAAAAAATTTACTGGTATTAATTGAATATTAATTTTAAATGTTGGTTTGATAAATCGTCAAAGTAACGAATTTTGCTAATTCAACTAGCAAACATTACTGACTTTAAATAATATATTAAACTATATTGTAAACAAATAACTTTTAAAAAACCTTATTGTGGTAAGAATAACTATGGCTCACTCCAAAGATATATATAATGATTTCAGAAATAAAAAAATCAGTTCATTATTTTGGCAATATGCATTGCCTGCGGTAATAGGAACAATTGTTAATACGTTATATAACATTATTGATGGTATTTTTATCGGTCATTGGATTGGACGTGAAGCACTCAGCGCCGCTGGGCTTATTTTGCCAGTCATGAATTTTGCGGCAGGAATAGGTATGTTAGTTGGAATAGGTTCTGCTAGCCGAATATCAATTTTTTTAGGGCGAGGCGAAAATGATCAGGCAGAAAAAGTTGCCGGTACCTCGTTTATGTTAACTGCGCTATTAAGTGGTTTAACATTGTCATTATTGCTTTTTTTTGTTGATCCCGTTTTACGGTTTGTGGGGTCAAGTCCCGTTAATCACACTTATGCCAGAGAATTTTTAGAAGTCTTTTTACCTGGCAGTATCTTCCTGACATTGACGTTTAACTATAATAATATGATGCGTGCAAGTGGTTATCCGTTTAAAGCGATGGTAACGATGTTTGTCAGCGTTATTGCTAATATAATTTTAGCGCCAATCTTTATTATTGGTTTGGGTTGGGGTATGCGTGGGGCTGCTTTGGCAACCACACTATCTATGTTGATAAGTTTTCTGTTTGTCATGCAGCATTTTATTAGTAAAAATAGCAATATTAAATTGTATCTACGCAATTTCAGACTTAATTTAAAAATTGTCAAAGCGATCTTATCCATCGGGATGTCACCTTTTGCTATGCAAATTGCCGCTTCCGTTGTGGTTGTGTTTATCAACTGGCAACTTAATCACTATGCACCATTAGCCCATGAATCGAGCGATGATGCTATCGCAGCTTATTCAAATGCAAATCGACTTATTACCTTAATTATTATGATAGTCATCGGTATTAATCAAGGCATGCAACCTATAATTGGTTACAATTATGGTTCTAAAAATTACGCACGAGTTAAAGCAACGTTTTTTTATGCGGTTAAGGTTGCAACGGTGGTCACATCAATTGGATTTATACTGGGATTTTTTATTCCCGATACACTTGTTCGTGCTTTTAGTTCTGAACAGGATTTGGTTTCTTTATCAGCTATAGCGCTTCGCTATACGACACTTTCGTTTGCTTTTGTTGGATTCCAAATGGTGACAACAAGCTTTTTCCAATGTATTGGCATGGCAAAAATTTCGATCCTATTAAGTCTTTCAAGGCAGATTTTAATTTTATTACCTGCGTTATATATTTTACCGCTATTCTTTGGTTTTGATGGTGTTTGGGCAGCATCGCCAACAGCAGATCTGCTATCGACAGGAACGGCCTATATTGTGCTCTATTGTTATTTTAAATCCATTAAAAATCGAGATTGTTCATCAAAACTAAATGAATAATTTTTCAGCTGTTTAGAATCGGTTATTAGGTTAGATTAAGCCATACAATTGTATCGTTTTTGATGTTATTAATAATTATCTATAAAAAAAGCAGTACTTAATTGTACTGCTTTGTATTTACTAAGATATTACTATTATTAGAATGAATAATTTAAACCTAGTTGTCCACCAATTCGTGAATATTTATCTGAGCCAAATCGAGTATCAAGTTGAGCATAAGCACTTAGTGATTTTGTCATACTTCCACTCACACCGACTTTAAACTCTGCGTAATTTTTACCTTGATTTGAGTCAACATGTTTTCCTTTTACTTTCGCTTCTGGTGAAGATGAATCATATAGCCAGTTTGCTTCAATAA
>NZ_JAFNNR010000010.1:0-113823 GCF_026536645.1 Gilliamella sp. B3801 | reverse complement strand
GTAGACTTTATTCTTTCGTCTCGCAAGTGCCCACACAGATTGTCTGTTTCTTCTTTTTAAAGAGCTGACAGTTTTTTTTCGCTTTCGCTTTTACTGTCTCAAGGGCTGCGTATACTACGCTACACCTTTTTATTCGTCAAGATCTTTTTTCAAATTTTTTGATCCTGCTCACTAACCTCTTTTACCGCCTGCTTTCGCTGACGCTGTGTCAGTGGATGCGCATTATAGGCACTTCATTTTTTTTTACAAGCAAAAAAAGCAGATCTTTGCTCTGTTCGAGTAAGGTTTAAACACGCTAAATATTAATATATTGATATTTATTAAGTTTATATTTAGTTAATTTGTCAGTTAATTTTTCAACATATTGGTTATAGTTGGTACTCATTACAATATTTTCCTTAGCACTCTTGTTTTCTGCATTTAAATCAAATTGTTCGTTGAGTAAATTATAGACACGAGTAGCAATAGCATTTCCTGAATCAATAAATGTCGCATTAGGAAAAATTATTTGTAACTCTTCTTTGATAAATGGATAGTGAGTACAACCTAATACAATAGTATCTGGTATAACAGGTTCAGAAAGCCACGGCGCAAGTAAAGTTTGTAATTGATTTATATCGACAGTAACACCTTGCAATTTATTTTCTGCAATAAATGCAAGCTCAGATAAGCCAAGTAGTTTAACTGTACAGTCCGTTGCAAATTCTTGAATGAGATTTGTTGTATAAGCGCGTTCAATGGTTGCCTTTGTTGCCAGCAGTCCGATACATTTGTTTTGGGTAATTTGGCAAGCTGGTTTAATAGCAGGAACAACACCTACAATAGGAAAAGAAAATTGGGATCTTAAACTCGGTAAACAGATAGTACTTGCTGTATTACATGCAATAACAGCTATGTCAATTAAATAATGTTTCGAAATATGTCCAATAATTGACGTGACCCTATCAATAAGAAATTCGGATGACTTATCGCCGTAAGGAAACATTTCATTATCAAATGCATAAATGTAATGTAGATTAGGCATCTTCTTGTAAATGGCGTCATATACCGATAATCCACCAATACCGGAATCAAAGACTAGCACTGTAGGAGTTGTATTTTTTATTTTCATATTTCTGTAGATGTTTAGCTAATTGATAGGTAAAAACGCAAACTATCGTAAATTGATTAAAAATTAATGCAAGTTATTTTATTACCAGTCATTGAAGAAAAGACACTCAGAAAAATTTTTTAACTAGACGTCTAGATGGTAAAACTGCTAAAATGAGCGCTATTTTGAATTTATATGTTATTCGTACGAATAAATTTAAGAAGGTATTGAATGTCAGAATTTCTATTCACTTCTGAATCAGTTTCAGAAGGTCATCCAGATAAAATTGCCGATCAAATCTCAGATGCGGTACTTGATGCTATTTTAAAGCAGGATCCTAAAGCTCGTGTTGCATGTGAAACCTATGTAAAAACAGGTATGGCACTTGTTGGTGGCGAGATTACAACCTCAGCATGGGTAGATATAGAAGAGTTAACCCGAAAAACAATTAGTGATATTGGATATACCAGTTCAGAAATGGGATTTGATGCTAATTCTTGTGCTGTTTTAAATGCAATTGGAAAACAATCACCCGATATTAACCAAGGTGTAGATCGTGAAGATCCTTTACAGCAAGGAGCAGGTGATCAGGGGATAATGTTTGGCTACGCAACCAATGAAATGCCAAACTTTATGCCAGCAGCAATCAGTTATGCTCATGAGCTTATGCATCGCCAAGCTGAAGTTAGAAAGAAAGGAATACTTCCATGGTTAAGACCTGATGCCAAAAGCCAAGTAACATTAATTTATGAAAATGGCATAATTAAAGGTGTTGATACGATTGTTTTATCCACTCAACATGCAGAAGATATTGAACAAAATGCATTACATGAAGCGGTAATGGAGGAGATCATCAAACCAACCTTACCAGCTGAGTGGTTAACTTCCCGAACTAAATATTTCATCAATCCAACTGGGCGTTTTGTTATTGGCGGACCTATGGGGGATTGTGGGTTAACCGGACGTAAAATAATTGTGGATACTTATGGTGGAGCAGCTCGTCATGGTGGTGGGGCTTTTTCTGGTAAAGATCCATCAAAAGTTGACCGTTCGGCTGCTTATGCTGCTCGTTATGTTGCAAAAAATATTGTTGCTGCTGGATTAGCTGATAGATGTGAATTACAACTATCTTATGCAATTGGTATTGCTAATCCAACTTCAATTTATGTTAATACATTTGGCACGGAAAAAATTGCGCATGATAAAATTGTTGCATTAATTAAGGAATTTTTTGATTTAAGACCTTATGGACTGATTAAAATGCTAAATTTAATTCAACCAATTTATCAAAAAACAGCAAGTTATGGTCACTTTGGACGAGATATTTTTCCTTGGGAACAAACAGATAAAGCGGCTCAATTACGAGATGCAGCCGGACTTTAAACGTATCCCCATAAATTTGCACAACCAAGTTATAGCTTGCCTAAGAAAATACTTAGCGCAAGCTAATCAATTGCTAAATATGCAATTTACCGAACCTAAAATAATTTATAAACCTAAAGGAAGTGTGGCAGGAAGTGCTTTTCTAATGCGTTGGGAAATCCAATTGAATTCAACAATGCTTGCCGACAATGGACAAGTATTTATTGAAGAAGTTGTGCCCCATGAGTTAGCGCACCTAATTGTTTTTAAAAAATTTGGCAACGTAAAGCCTCATGGCAAAGAATGGCAATATGTTATGTCAAATATCCTAGGTAAAATGCCTAAAACAACTCATAATTTCGATGTTAAACGAGACTTTTATTTATACTATTGTGAGTGTCAGGAGCATCGATTAACAAAGATTAGACACAATAAAGTTCAGCACAATAATATAAATTATTTATGTCGCAAATGTGGTACACAACTTAAACAAAAAATGTTGTCCTAAATGTGAGATGACGAGCACACATTACGTATAATCTCTTGCCATATACACTTTAAGGCTACAAAGTTGAAAAAATCCCTTTCTGACTTATAATACTCATTCTCCTTATATTTAGGTTACACCGATATCGCAAAATATAGTTTATATGGCTATCAATTTCTGATGATAACATCAGTATTCAACTTTAATTGAAAATTAATGAAAATGACTTGCCTACTTTATTAAGCTTTATCTATTTCACATGCAAAATAATAAACAAATGAGGCTAAATTTTTAATGTTAAGTTATCGTCATAGCTACCATGCTGGTAATCATGCAGATGTTTTAAAACATATTGTATTAACACTATGTATTGAATCGTTAAAGGAAAAAGAAAAACCTTTTTTATATCTGGATACTCACAGTGGTGCGGGGCGATATTTATTAAAAAGTGAACATGCTGAGAAAACGGGAGAATATTTATCTGGGATTAATTTATTATGGCAACAACCGGATCTTCCAAAACAACTTGATACTTATCTATCAATTCTTCAGCGCTACAATCCATTTGATACTTTAAAGTATTATCCTGGTTCACCGCTCATTGCTAAACAGCTACTTCGGGAACAAGATAAACTTAATCTTACCGAATTACATCCAACCGACTATCCTTTGTTAAGGCAGGAATTTAATAAGGATAAACGCGCAAGAGTATTACGTGAAGATGGCTTTGCACAATTAAAATCAAAATTACCTCCCGAATCACGCCGAGGACTGATATTAATTGATCCTTCATATGAGATCAAAGATGATTATCAAAAAATTCCAACGGCGATAAATGAAGCGTATAAACGTTTTGCGACTGGTGTTTATCTTATCTGGTATCCTGTCGTATCACGAACACAGACCCAAAGGATGATTGATGGAATTGTAAATTTAGGAATTAAGCGAATTTCACAGTTTGAGCTTGCTCTAAAACCTGACAATAATCAGAAAGGAATGACAGCATCCGGTATGATTGTAATTAATCCGCCTTGGAAGCTACATGAGCAAATGCAATCGATCATGCCTTGGTTAAAAGAGAAGCTGGATACAGAAAAAACAGGCAACTTCACCATTAAAGAGCTAGTATCGGAATAAAAAAGAATGAAATGCGAGTATTTCACTCGCACTATTATCATTCAAATTGTCAATGAGTTAGAAAGAATTTAGGGAAAAAAGTGGCAGGAAAATAAGTAAATCCATAAAATTACCGTTAATAATAACGATAAAAACACGGCTGCAGATCCATAATCCTTAGCACGACCCGATAACTCGTGTCTTTCACTACCGATTCTATCTACCACACATTCAATGGCACTGTTGATAAGCTCGACAATCATCACAACACCAATAGAACCTAATAATAAAATACGTTCATATATCGTGAAATCAATTAGCATGACCACAATATAAGCCACAATCAACAACAATAATTCTTGACGAAATGCGGTTTCATATTTGATCGCTGATTTAAACCCTTTAAAAGAGTACTTTGTTGCATTGATTATACGTTTTAAACCCGTCTTTTTTTCCATAATAATAGTATTCCAATAAGGCTATCTTGCATAACCATAGTTCATAAGGCGTTGAAATCTTCTTTCAAGCAGTACGGATAAATCCATTTCTTCAAGTTCATTAAGATCATTAATTAACTGTTTTTTCAAAGAATCGGATACCGCAAAATAATCACGATGAGCACCACCTAGTGGTTCAGGAATTATTGAATCAATTAGATCCAATTTAAGTAATTTATCAGCTGTCATATTCATTGCTTCAGCAGCAACAGGAGCTTTATCAGCACTTTTCCACAAAATAGATGCACACCCTTCAGGAGAAATAACCGAATAAGTACTGTACTGCAACATGTTCACTTTATCAGCAACACCAATCGCGAGTGCTCCACCAGAACCGCCTTCACCAATAACAGTACAAATAGTTGGAACGTTAAGACGAGACATTTCGCGTAAATTTCTAGCTATTGCTTCAGCTTGTCCTCGCTCTTCGGCACCAATACCAGGATATGCTCCCGGCGTATCAATAAAAGTAATAATAGGTAATTTAAAACGTTCAGCTAATTGCATTAAACGTAATGCTTTTCGATAACCTTCAGGTGCAGGCATACCAAAGTTACGATATATTTTCTGTTTTGTTTCACGACCTTTTTGATGACCAATTACCATAACTGGTCGATCATCAATACGAGCAATACCACCGACGATTGCTTTATCATCAGCATAAGCACGATCACCTGCTAACTCATCAAAATCAGTAAAAATTTCTTTGATATAATCAAGTGTATAGGGTCTATTTGGATGTCTGGCTAATTGTGCGATTTCCCATGGAGATAAATTTGCAAATATTTTTTTTGTTAACTCTCGACTTTTTTTATTTAGTTGTTTAATCTCTTTGTCTAAATTGATATCTAATTCAACTTGTTGTGAATCAATATTCTTTAAGGAATTAATTTTTGCTTCTAATTCCGCTATCGGCTTTTCAAATTCCAAAAAATTGTTCATAACGCTTATGATTGCCTCTTAATTTATTTTGTATTTGTAATAAATACATTATTTAATATAGTATAAAGACTAATTCTTAAAATAAAATTAAGTCAATTTTACTATGTAATACTAATTAAAGTCATCTACATTTATCAGTTATCGACTGGGATATAAAAAAGAACAACTTATTTTTATCCTTAAATGTAGATTTGCTATATTCCTTTATTTTACTTAATAGGAATAATTTTATACTAATTTACTAAAATTCAAATTCAATACGATCATTACCTAGCAAGGTTTTAAGCTCTACAATCAAAGCATCCTCAGGAATAACTCGCCAAGTTGTACCGAATTGTATTCTAACGATCGAGTCATCCCTATGATAGTAAAGATTTACAGGTACACTACCATGTCGATAGGGTTCAAATAGTTGTTGTAGACGCTGCAACATTGCTCTGTCAGCTTCACTGTCAGTTAATGTTACCACCAAACCTTTAACATACTTCGCTCGGGCATCCTTCAAGTCGACCATATCACGTACCGTCATTTTGAATCCACCATTAAAATCATCATGACTGACTTGACCGGTGACTATCAAAATTTTATCTTTAACCAATAAATGCTCAAATTTTTCCAGTGCATCAGTAAAAAGCATACCGTCAATACGACCTGAGCGATCATCCAACGTAAATAAACCGATTTTGTTTCCTTTTTTAGTAATGCGAACTCTAGCATCAACAACAATACCAGCAAAAGTGGCCATTTTTCCCCAACCCGTTGGAGAAGCTTCACTTATCCGTAAACCTCCAGCATAACGATTTAACTCCTTCAGGTATTGTGTAACCGGATGCCCCGTTAAATAAAGCCCTAAAGTATCACGTTCACCATCAAGCAAAACTTGTTCTGGCAGTTCTGGAACAGCTGCATAAGCATGTTCAACTTGTTCTGGTTCTTCAGCTAATACACCAAACATATCTTCTTGACCAATATCTTGTGCTTTAGCATATTGATCCGCCGCTTGCATAGCGTCGTTAATACTATTTAAAATCGCTGCTCGATGTGGACCTAATTTATCAAAAGCGCCAGCCATGGTGAGTTTTTCTAAAACACGACGGTTAATTTTTTTCATATCTGTTCGTGCACATAATTCAAAAATATTTTTGAAATATCCACCACTATTGCGCGCTTCAACTATCGCCTCAATCGGACCTTCGCCCACACCTTTTATTGCACCAATACCGTAAACAATTTCACCTTTTTCATTCACATGAAAATGATACAACCCACTGTTAATATCCGGCGGATTAATTTTGAGTCCCATACGTAGGCATTCATCGACCAGACCAACGATTTTATCGGTATTGTCCATATCAGCCGTCATAACTGCCGCCATAAACTCTGCAGGATAGTGTGTTTTTAACCAGAGAGTTTGATAAGAAACAAGTGCATAAGCAGCCGAATGTGATTTGTTAAAACCATAACCTGCGAATTTTTCAACTAAATCAAAAATCCGCATAGCCAGTTCTCCATCTACGCCTTGCTTCTCAGCGCCTTCTTTAAATACAGAACGTTGCTTAGCCATTTCTTCTGGCTTTTTCTTACCCATAGCTCGACGTAATAAATCCGCACCACCTAAGGTATAACCAGATAACGTTTGTGCTATTTGCATGACCTGTTCTTGATAGAGAATAATGCCATAGGTTGGTTCTAATATAGGCTTCAAGGATTCGTGCTGATGATTAATATCGGGATAAGACACTTCTTCACGACCATGTTTACGATCGATAAAATTATCCACCATTCCTGATTGTAGAGGTCCTGGTCGAAATAATGCGACTAATGCAATCATGTCTTCAAAGCAGTCAGGTTTTAAACGTCTGATGAGATCTTTCATACCGCGCGATTCAAGCTGGAAAACAGCGGTCGTTTCAGCATTTAACAGTAAATCAAACGATTTCTGATCATCAAGCGGAATGCGTGTAATATCAACCGCTTCCAGACCTTCTCTTGCCTGACGCTCATTAATCATTTTGATTGCCCAATCAATAATGGTTAATGTACGTAATCCTAAAAAGTCGAATTTGACCAGTCCTGCATATTCAACATCATTTTTATCAAATTGTGTAACGGGATGATGACCTTCAGAATCACAATAGATAGGCGAAAAATCTGTAATTTTAGTTGGTGAAATCACGACCCCACCGGCGTGTTTACCTGCGTTTCGTGTCACCCCCTCTAATTGTCTGGCAATATCAATTAACGATTTGACATCTTCATTATTGTCATAAATTTCTTGCAATTGAGGCTCGATTTCAAACGCTTTTGCAAGGGTCATTCCGGGGTCAAGAGGTATGAGCTTTGCGATACGATCAACAAATCCATAAGGGTGTCCCAGCACTCGTCCCACATCGCGTATAACGGCTTTAGCAGCCATTGTACCAAATGTAATAATTTGTGAAACTGCATCTCGACCGTACATGTCAGCAACATGATCAATCACTAAATCACGTTTTTCCATACAGAAATCAACATCAAAATCTGGCATTGATACCCGTTCAGGATTTAAAAAACGTTCAAAAAGTAAGTCAAAGGCTAACGGATCCAAATCCGTTATTTTCAGTGCATAAGCAACAAGAGAACCAGCCCCTGAACCACGACCCGGACCGACAGGAATATCATTATCTTTAGACCATTGAATAAATTCCATAACGATCAGGAAATAGCCAGGAAACCCCATTTGGTTGATTACGTTTAATTCGGTTTCTAAACGTTCATCATATTCTGGTCGTTTTTGTTGTCTAACGTTAGGATCAGGAAATAAAAGTTCTAATCTTTCTTCCAAACCTTCACGTGATTTGTGAACTAAAAAATCTTCTGTAGACATATTCCCTGTTGGGAACTTAGGTAAAAAATACTCCCCTAATCGAATCGACACATTACAACGTTTGGCTATTTCAACACTATTTTCTAATGCTTCTGGAATGTCAGAAAACAGTTCGCACATTTCTTGTTCTGAACGTAAATATTGTTCAGCTGAGTAGTGTTTGGGTCTATTAGGATCTTCAAGGGTATTACCATCGTGAATAGCAACCCGAATTTCGTGAGCTTCAAAATCAGAAGGAACCAAAAATCTTACATCATTAGTTGCCACAACAGGTAATGCATATTGTTCTGCAAGTTTAACCGCACTATGAATAAATAGTTCTTCATTAACACGTTTGGTACGTACTAATTCAAAGTAAAAATGATCTGGAAAGTTTTCACAATAAAATTGAATAGCATTATCAATAATTGATTGATTATTGCGAATGATTCCGATACCAATATCACTTTCACGACCTGCTAAAACAATTAATCCAGATCGATACTCTGTTAACCATTCTTGATCAACAACCGGAATATCACCGATGTAACCTCTTTCATAAGCTTTGGAAATCAGTAAGGTAAGATTTTTATATCCATCATTATTGGCTGCAAGTAAAGTTAACCGAAAAATATCATCTGGCATTTGTGGATTTTTTATAGCAAGATCAGCACCAATGATAGGTTTGATGCCTTTTGACATTGCTGTGCCATAAAATTTTACAAGACCACATAAATTAGTAAAATCGGTAATCGCAAAGGCTGGCATCTGTAACTTGCTCACCTCATTTACTAATGTGCCTACTTTCGCAATTCCGTCAACCATAGAAAAATCGCTATGCAAATGGAGATGAATAAATTGAGGTTCTGCCATAATTTCCAGTAATGATAATGCTTTAAAATTTATATCAGATTATATCACAAGCTATATAAATATTCTTATTCTCTTTGTCGATAAGATTTAACACATCTAAAATAATTTTCAGGAAGGCTTTCGTCGATAATAAAAATTACCGACGAATAATTTCAGAATAAGAAATTAGATTTTTTTGAATAACACTGAACCATTCGTTCCACCGAAACCAAACGAGTTACACAGTGCATACTCTAAATTCTTAACTTGACGAGCTGTATGAGGAACATAATCGAGATCACATCCTTCATCAGGATTATCTAAATTAATTGTTGGCGGTACAGCTTGATCACGTAATGCAAGTACAGTAAAGATTGATTCAACAGCACCAGCTGCACCGAGTAAATGACCAATCATTGATTTTGTTGAACTGACCATAACTTTGCTTGAATTTTCTTTAAAAATACTTTTTACTGCTTGAGTTTCAGCTTTATCACCTGCAGGAGTCGATGTCCCATGCGCATTGATGTAACCAACTTGATTAGGTGTAATACCTGCATCACGAATTGCACATTTCATCGCTAAAGCTGCACCACTACCATCTTCTGGAGGTGAAGTCATATGGTAAGCATCGCCGCTCATTCCAAAACCGACAACTTCAGCATAAATTTTAGCACCACGTTTTTTAGCATGCTCATACTCTTCTAAAAACATGATTCCTGCACCGTCGCCAAGTACAAAACCATCACGGTCTTTATCCCAAGGTCGACTCGCCGCTTTAGGATTGTCATTATTGGTTGATAATGCACGTGCTGCACCAAAACCACCAATACCAAGCGGTGTACTAGCTTTTTCGCCACCACCGGCAAGCATGCCGTCTGCATCACCATAAGCAATCATTCTTGCTGCATGTCCGATATTATGAACGCCAGAAGAACAAGCGGTAGCTATAGTAATACTCGGTCCTTTTAATCCATAAATAATAGATAAATGACCAGCAATCATATTAACGATGGTTGATGGAACAAAAAATGGGCTAATTTTACGTGGTCCGCCATTAATTAGCGCACTGTGATTTTCCTCAATTAATCCAAGTCCACCAATACCTGAACCAATAGCGCAGCCAATACGTTCTGAATTTTCTTCCGTAATTTCGATGCCAGCATCTTGCATTGCTTGAATACCAGCGGCTATGCCATATTGGATAAAATAATCCATTTTACGTGCATCTTTACGTGAAATATTATAATCTTCGCCATTAAAGTTTTTAACCATCGCTGCGAAGCGCGTTGCAAAAGGGGCTGTATCAAAATGTTCGATGAGTTCAACACCACTTTGACCTGCTAATAAAGCTTGCCATGTGGATTCAACTGTATTACCAACTGGAGATATCATGCCCATTCCAGTAACAACAACTCTGCGTTTAGACACATTGTCCTCCAGAAAAGGATTGAGATGAAATTTGAATCAATGAAATTTTTACTTTGAGTTTTCTAATAATAAACATCAAGTTGATATACTTCAACAAGTTAAAGACATAAATATAAACTAGGCGATCAGTTGACCGCCTATTATGAAAACTCAGCTAAAATTATTGATTTGCAGTAATATAATCAATTGCTGATTGAACAGTTGTGATTTTTTCAGCTTCTTCGTCAGGAATTTCTGTATCGAATTCTTCTTCTAAAGCCATAACTAGTTCAACAGTATCAAGAGAGTCAGCGCCAAGATCTTCCACAAAAGAAGATTCATTTTTTACTTCGTCTTCTTTCACACCAAGTTGCTCAACAATAATACTTTTAACTCGCTCTTCAATAGTGCTCATACTCTTTTTTTTCCTATAAAAATCGCCGAAAGTGGCGGTGAATGTAAGTTTATAAAATGTTGAAAAAGATGCAAATCATTTTTCAACCCAATTGCTTAATTTTTGTTCGAATCGTCAAAATATTAACTTATTTTACACTATTCCAATCAATTACACCATATACATGCCACCATTGACATGCAAAGTTTCACCCGTGATGTAAGAAGCTTCATCAGATGCCAAAAATGCCACAGCACTTGCAATTTCAGCGGGTTCACCTAAACGCCCTGTAGGGACTTGTGCTAATGTTAACGCTTTCTGATCATCAGTAAGTGCTTCTGTCATATCTGTTGCGATAAAGCCTGGCGCAACAACATTGACTGTAATTCCTCGTGATGCGACTTCACGAGCTAATGATTTACTAAAACCAATTAAACCTGCTTTTGCTGCCGCATAATTCGCTTGACCGGCGTTACCCATCGTTCCCACAACTGAACCGATAGTAATAATTCTGCCATAACGCTTTTTCATCATAGTTCGCATTAAGGCTTTTGAGAGACGAAACACAGAAGTTAAATTGGTATTCAAAATATCTTGCCATTCATCTTCTTTCATTCTCATTAATAAATTATCACGGGTAATACCTGCATTATTAACCAAAATATCAATATCACCAAATTCCGTTTTAATTGCACCAATAACCGATTCAATTGATGCTTCATCTGTCACATTCAAAGCATAACCTTTACCGTGTGAGCCTAAATATTGGCTTATTGCTTCAGCACCTTTTTCCGTTGTTGCTGTACCAATAACTGTTGCACCACATGCAACTAATTTTTCTGCAATCGCTTTACCTATTCCGCGGCTGGCACCTGTAACTAAAGCAATTTTTCCTGATAGGTTCATAACTACCTCTTTTAAATTTTTATTTAGTATTTTCTAACGCAACATCTAATGAAGCTTTATCATTGACTGCACAAGCAGACAATGAATCAACAATACGTTTAGTCAATCCTGTTAATACTTTACCTGGTCCCATTTCAACTAAAATGGTTATACCTTGTTTTGCCATTTCTTCAACTGTTTCAGTCCATCGAACAGGACTATAAAGCTGAGCAATAAGCGCTGCTTTAATTTGATCTGCAGATGATTCAACTTTAACATCGACATTATTAATTACTGCAAATTTTGGCGTATTAAAAGTAATGTTTTCTAATGCTATTGCTAATTTATCTGCTGCCGGTTTCATCAATGCACAATGTGAAGGAACACTCACGGCAAGAGGTAATGCGCGTTTAGCACCTGCTTCTTTACATAAAGCACCAGCACGTTCAACCGCTTCTTTATTACCAGCAATAACAACTTGACCCGGTGAGTTGAAATTAACAGGTGCAACAATTTGACCTTGAGCGGCTTGTTCACATGCTTTACGAATTGATTCATTATCAAGTCCAATGATTGCATACATTGCGCCTGTACCTGTTGGTACGGCTTCTTGCATAAGTTGTCCGCGTAGTTCGACTAATTTGATAGCATCTTTAAAATCAATAACACCTGCACAAACTAATGCTGAATATTCACCTAAACTATGGCCTGCCATAAAATCTGGTTGTGCACCATTTACACTCTGCCATACCCGATAAATTGCTACAGATGCAGCAAGTAACGCAGGTTGTGTTTGCCAAGTTTTATTTAATTCTTCTACTGGACCATCTTGTACAAGTGTCCATAAGTCATAGCCTAATACCTGTGAAGCTTCATCAAAAGTTGATTTCACAATTGGATAATTATCAGCAAGATCTTTTAGCATACCTACCGCTTGTGAACCTTGTCCTGGAAATACCATTGCAAATTTGGTCATTTTAAAATCCTTGATCACATAAAAATAATTGATTAGTTAAAATCTAATGAGCGCAGAGCCCCATACAAAACCGCCACCAAATGCCTCTAATAGAATTAATTGGCCACGTTGAATGCGTCCATCTCGGACACCTGCATCTAATGCACAAGGTACCGATGCAGCTGAAGTATTTCCTTGTTTATCCAACGTTACAATGACTTTACTCATATCCATATCTAATCGTTTAGCTGTCGCTGAAATAATTCTTAAATTTGCTTGGTGAGGCACCAACCAATCTAAATCGGCTTTATTAAAAGCATTTTCAGTTAAAAGCTCATCAACTAAATTTGAGAGTTCTTTAACTGCTATTTTAAACACTTCATTACCATGCATCGTCATATAAACAGGATCATTCATATCACGGCGATCAACATAAGGATATTTTAATAGATCCCCGTAACGTCCATCGGCATGTAAATGTGAAGCAATAATACCAGGCTCTTCAGATGCGCCTACAACAACAGCACCTGCTCCATCACCAAAAATAATAATAGTGCCACGATCATCCGGATCAACACCACGTGTTAACATGTCAGACCCCACTACTAAAGCATATTTGATCGCACCACTTTTTACATATTTATCCGCAATATCTAACGCATAAACAAATCCTGAACATGCAGCCGAAACATCAAAGGCAATCACATCACCTATTTCAAGTTTAGCTTGTAGTTCAGTTGCAGAACTTGGAAAAGCATTCACTGAAGTTGCTGTTGCAACAATGATCAAACCGATATCATTTTTATCGATACCTGCCATGTCAATAGCATTAATTGCCGCTTCATAGGCCATTGTTGTTACAGTTTCATCTGGAGCGGCAATACGCCTTTCTTTGATGCCAGTGCGTGTCGTAATCCATTCATCACTAGTATCAACCATTTTTTCAAGATCTGCGTTGGTTCGTATCTGTTTTGGAAGATAACTTCCTGTTCCTAATATCTTTGTATACATCTAATTATTCGCTCTTAGGTAGTGCGGAAGAAAGACTGGTTGCAATCTTCTCTGGTATATTTGTTTGTATAGCCAAAATAGCTTGTTCTATTGCTGCAAAAAAAGATTTTTGATTGGCACTACCGTGACTTTTAATCACAATACTTTGAAGTCCAAGTAAACAGGCTCCATTATATCGCCCAGGATCCAAATAACAAAAATTTTTTGCAATCTTTCTTTGTATCCATTTGCTCAGTAATTTCATTAAAAATGAATTATGATTTAAGGATAATTTGAGCGAAGACATAAAAATTTTGATTAAGCCTTCTACCGTTTTTAATGTTACATTACCCACAAATCCATCACAGACTAATACATCGGTTTTACCAGTTAAAAGATCATTGCCTTCTAAATAACCGATATAATTAATTTGTTCATTCGATTTTAAAACTGCCGCTGCTGCACGAATTTTATCTAATCCTTTAATATCCTCTTCACCAATGTTAAGTAATGCAACTCGTGGAGTTTCGATCTTAAGTACGGTTTTGGCAAGAATCTCACCCATTATCGCAAATTGTACTAACATATCACTATCACATTCAGCGTTAGCGCCAAGATCCAAAACGACTGTATCATGATTATTTAATGCTGGTATAGTCGCAACCAGAGCGGGACGGTCAATACCGGTTAGAGAATGTAATAATAGTTTAGACAACCCCATCAAAGCGCCCGTATTACCCGCACTAACACATGCCTGAGCAGAGTTATCTTTGACAAGTTCCAATGCGATTCTCATTGAAGAGCCTTGACTATGACGAATTGCGTAAGAGGGTTTCATGTCATTCGTAATCACAGTGGTTGATTCTATCAATACCAATCGACCATCATTTTGATACTGTGCAATAAGTTTGGTGTTTTCTTTAGACAAAAAGGAGCTTATTTCTGTTAGATTACCTACCAGAAAAATAGAAAGATTTGGATAACGATTTAATGCTTGTATTGCAGCAGGAACAACAATACGAGGACCGAAGTCCCCGCTCATAGCATCTAACGCGATGGTTAGATTATCCAAAATGTCACCTGAGGATTTCTAAATTCGCAGTAATTATTTAGAAATCACTTTACGACCACGATAATAACCATCAGCGGTTACGTGATGACGTAAATGTGTTTTACCTGATTCATCAACTGAGATATTAGCAACAGTTAATGCATCATGTGAACGACGCATACCACGTTTTGCACGAGTTTTACGATTCTGTTGAACAGCCATGGATTTACCCCTTATTCTTTAAACTAACTAAAATTGCAAATGGATTTGGCTTTTCATTCTCTTTTGGAATATCACCAAATACCATATCTGCCTCTGACACTTCGCAGTGTTTACTATCATGTACCGGCGCAATTGGTAACGAGAGAATAATTTCGTCCTCAAGTAACGCTAATATATCCACTTCACCGAACTCGTTCATCAGAACAGGTTCATAATGTTCCGGTAGTGTCTCTGCTTGAGCATCGCTCTTTACAGGACTAAATTTATTCATCACATGAATTTCAGTGATAAAAGGTTTAAAACAACGTTGGCAAATCAGTTCCAACGTTATCTTCGCATCAATGTTGATAACACAGAGTTTTTGCTCATCATAATCAAAGGATAAGCGGCACTCGATATCACTTTTTGGACTTTCAATCCTTGTTGCACTTTTTGCTGGATAATATCCAACATAATCAAGTCGTTTCTGTGCAGCTTTAATAGGATCGATCGTTAATGGCAATTTATTTTGCATAAAATATGCACATCTACCTTAAAAAATTATTTAGTATAGTTAAAAACTACACGATGCCGTAAGGCGCGCATATTACCTTTAAATCAAGGTTTCGTCAATGGGATCGTATAAGATAATTTGTTTTAGTCGTTGATTATTGGCTTGATATTTTTATTACTCCATTATTTCAATAATATAAAAAACATCAAATTTGAAATTTTTATTTGATAATTATAAGCCAATTTTAACAAACAAATTAAAACGATTTCTAATCAATTTACCAGCTACCAGAAGCGCCACCACCACCACTACGACCACCTCCGCCACCGCTAAATCCTCCTGAGCCGCCTCCAAACCCACCACCTCCAAAACCTCCTCCACGGAATCCGCCGCCACCTGAACCACTGCTACCATTTATTCGTAAAAATCCACTCGCAATCGTACTCATGACAAACGCCAAGAATAGTAAGATAAAAGCAATGGATATAGAATGACCATTCCATAAGGTAAACCCACCTACTGATAATCCATTAAGTAGCCCAGTACCCAAATTTCGACTGGCAGAGCGTTTAGACGATCCTAGCGGAATAATACTATTGATAACAAAGCAAATGAAAAAAGAGACCAAACCATAATTAAATAATTTAGCACCAAATTCACCAGCAAGAAGCGTACCAATATCGGATTCATTGCTATTTTCATTACCTAGGGGTTCTGAGTTATCTATTTTTTGTTTCAAGACGGATATAGCATTTTTGATACCTTGATAATAGTTATTTTGTTTGAATTCCGGTGTTAATTGTTCACGTATAATATGGCTAGCAATTAAATCGGTTATGGTTCCCTCTAACCCATAACCAACTTCAATATGCATACGTCTATCGTCTTTAGCGATTAATAATAAAATACCATTATCTTGTCCTTTTTTTCCTATTCCCCATTGAGCAAAAACTCGAGTTGCACATTGTTCAATGGTTTCATCTTCAAGCTTTGCAATCATTAAAATGATAATTTGTGCACCATCAGCTCTTGGTTTTTCAAATTCAATTAGACTCGATTCTAAATCATCAATTTGTGATGGTGTCAGTGTATTTGTCGTATCAATCACCCGCCGGGTAAATTGTGGAATTTCAGTCAGCCCAAAACAAAACCAACTGAATATTAACAATAAGCTAACTGGAAAGTATCTCTTCATTATATTCACTACCCAAAATTAACTGCAGGTGCATTAGAAATCTGTTTTTCATTTTCAACACTAAACTGTTGTTTTGGTTTCACACCTAAAACATCTGCTACCCATTTTGTGGGTAATTGACGGATATAAATATTGAAATTTTGCACTGCTTCAATATAGCGTCCTCGAGCAACAGCAATACGGTTCTCAGTACCTTCAAGTTGGCTCATTAAATCTTGATATAATGTATTAGCTTTAAGCTCTGGATAATTTTCACTGACTGCTATCAAACGACTTAATGCAGAACTCAATTCAGATTGAGCTTGTTGAAATTTAGAAAATAAAGTAGGATCGGTAAGTTGATCTGCGTTTAATTGTATTGAACCAACTTTGGCTCGGGCGTCAGTGACTTGTGTAAACACCTCTTTCTCGTGTGTCGCATACCCTTTAACAGTATTAACCAAATTAGGGACTAAATCTGCTCGACGTTTATACTGGTTAATAACTTCTGACCATGAAGCTGCCACTTTTTCATCTTGGGTTTGGATACTATTGTAGTTTTTAAAAAAAATGAATCCGGCAACAATAAGTAACGCAATAATGAGTAACACAAGTTTTGATTTCATCGTAAACCCCTTATAAAATTGTCTAATTAATAGGTAATGTAGAAAAACACAACTAATTGAAACCATTAACAATTAAACTAAGGACATCAAAATATAGATCAATATATGAAATGAGCACTGAATATCATTAATATATAAACATGAATTAAATCAGAACCAAAAAAGAACACTATAAGTAATAAAGAAAAGATAGTCAGGAAAAAAGTAATTCAATGTGGATTAGCTTAATTTTTCATTGGTTTTGTATTTTTTAGAATAAATATACGCTAATCACACCAATATTTTATAATAGTTAGATTGTATTATAGCCATTTTTATAAACTTTGCGAAGTATAATCATAACTTATTATTTAATTCCTTATGTCACTATTAGATTATTGCTCACATAACCTTAATGAATTAATGATGAATCGGAATATTAGATTTTTGTTTGTTTCATCAAATTTATTATTTTAGTAAAACATCAAAACATTCTAATTGTGCCGGTTCAAAATAGATATCACTATTATTCGGTCGATTATTCGTATTACGATGAGTGTGTTTGAAGTGATCTGAGTTTACCCAAGCTTCAAAATCAGCCTTAGATTCCCACTCGGCAAATGAAGAAAATAAAGTATAATCCTGCTCAGTTTTTCCTTGTAGAAAGTAAAAGCGATTAAATCCTTTCATCTCTTTCAAATGACTATCACGATTACGCCATATGTCAATAAAAGTCTCTTCACTACCTCGTTTTATTTTAAAACGGTTCATAACAATATACATATAAAACTCCTTTCATTTCATTTGAGATAAAAAAATAGCACGTGCAATCACGTGCTATTTTAATAACTCGTCCTACTGACTATTGGTTTTCTTCTGCAGAATTAAGTAACTCAGCTAAGTTAGCTGTTGCTTCTTCAGCAGAAATTGTTGTTTGAATATCATCACTTGATGGCATTGCACGTTTACGTAAACGCTCTTTATGGTAAGCATAACCAGTACCAGCCGGAATCAATCGACCAACAATGACATTTTCTTTTAAGCCACGTAATTCGTCGTTTTTACCAGCAACAGCTGCTTCGGTTAATACGCGAGTCGTTTCTTGGAACGATGCCGCAGAAATAAACGATTCAGTTGTTAATGATGCTTTAGTAATACCAAGTAGATCGTGTAAATAAACAATTGGTTCTTTACCTTGTGCTTCAAGTTCACGATTAATAATCTTCAAGCGTGAAACTTCAAGTTGTTCACCGTCAAGTAGACGAGAACCACCCGGATGAATAACCGTTGCTTTACGCAGCATCTGACGAACGATAACTTCAATGTGTTTATCATTGATTTTTACACCTTGCAGGCGATAAACTTCTTGAACTTCGTTAACAATGTAACGTGTTACCGCATTTACACCACGTAGACGTAAGATATCATGTGCTGATTCAGGACCATCCGAAATCACATCACCACGTCCAACTTGTTCGCCTTCAAATACGTTAAGTTGACGCCATTTAGGAATCATCTCTTCATATGGTTCACTGCCATCTAATGGCGTGATGATCAAGCGACGTTTACCTTTGGTCTCTTTACCAAACGAAATAATACCATCAATTTCAGCAAGAATAGCTGATTCTTTCGGTTTACGAGCTTCAAATAGGTCAGCTACGCGTGGTAAACCACCGGTAATATCTTTAGTCCCTACAGAGGCTTGTGGAATACGTGCAAGCGTATCACCCACATTGATTTCTGCACCATCTTCTAATTGAACTAATGCTTTACCTGGTAAGAAGTATTGTGCAAGCATTTCAGTACCTGCAACATAGATATCTTTACCTTTAGCATCAACAATTTTGATTGCAGGACGTAAATCTTTACCTACACCTGTTCGCTCCGCGACATCTAAAATAACAATCGATGATAAACCTGTTAATTCGTCGGTTTGACGGGTAATAGTTTGACCATCAACCATATCAACAAATTTAACAAAGCCTTTCGCTTCAGAGATAACTGGCATTGTATGCGGATCCCAGTTAGCAACTGTTTCACCAGCATCGACTGCTGCACCATTACCTTTTGTTAAAATCGAACCATAAGGAACTTTGTAAGTCTCTTTCATTCGACCTAAATCATCGATAATCGTTAACTCAGCATTACGTGATGTAATAACCAATTTCTTGTCTGGGTTAGTCACAAATTTAGCATTAGTTAATTTAATACTACCTTTGTTTTTAACTTGAACACTTGATTCTGCTGCCGCTCTTGATGCCGCACCACCGATATGGAACGTACGCATGGTTAACTGTGTACCCGGCTCACCGATTGATTGAGCTGCGATAACACCGATTGCTTCACCTTTATTCACCAAGTGACCACGTGCTAAGTCACGACCATAACATTTCGCACAAACACCAAAATCAGTATCACACGAAACGACAGAACGGACTTTAACACTATCAACCGATTCAGCTTCTAGTAAATCACAATAGCTTTCATCAAGTAATGTGTTACGTGGAATCAAGATATCGGCACTGCCTGGTTTTAACACATCTTCAGCCGTTACACGACCTAATACACGTTCACGAAGTGGCTCTTTAACATCTCCACCTTCGATAACTGGCGTCATCACTACACCTTCTAATGTGCCACAATCGTCTTCAATAACAACTAAATCTTGTGCAACATCAACTAAACGACGAGTCAAATAACCAGAGTTCGCCGTTTTTAACGCTGTATCAGCAAGACCTTTACGAGCACCATGGGTAGAAATAAAGTACTGAAGTACGTTTAATCCTTCACGGAAGTTTGCTGTAATTGGTGTTTCGATAATAGAGCCGTCCGGTTTTGCCATCAAACCACGCATACCTGCTAACTGACGAATCTGTGCTGCAGAACCCCGCGCACCTGAGTCGGCCATCATATAAATACTGTTGAAAGAAGATTGTACTTCTTCTTTACCTTCACGATTAATCACTTTTTCAGTTGATAAGTTATCCATCATGGCTTTTGCAACACGTTCATTGGCTGCTGCCCAGATATCGATAACTTTATTATAACGTTCACCTGCTGTGACTAAACCTGATTGGAATTGCTCTTGAATTTCAGCAACTTCAATTTCAGCTTCGTTGATGATTTGTAATTTCTTAGCCGGAATTTCCATATCATCAATACCAACTGAAACACCAGAACGTGCAGCATAAGCAAAACCGGTATACATCACTTGGTCAGCCAAAATAACGGTTTCTTTCATACCTAGTTGACGATAGCAAATATTCAAAATACGTGAAATTGCTTTTTTGCCAAGTGGTTGGTTAATCACTGAGTAACTCATCCCTTTTGGCATAATCAACCATAAAATAGCACGCCCAACAGTAGTATCAATAACTGAAGTTGTTTCTTCCCACTCACCAACACTATTACGTTGGCTTTCAGTGATACGCACTTTAACTTTAGCATGTAGCTCAACAAGACCTAAACGATACAGTTTTTCTGCTTCTTTAGGACCGGTTAAAATCATGCCTTCACCTTTCGCATTGACTTTATCACGAGTCATATAGTAAAGACCTAATACCACGTCCTGTGAAGGAACAATAATAGGCTCACCACTCGCAGGCGAAAGAATGTTGTTGGTTGACATCATTAACGCACGCGCTTCTAATTGCGCTTCTAACGTTAATGGTACGTGAACCGCCATTTGGTCACCATCGAAGTCAGCATTGAATGCCGCACAAACTAATGGATGTAACTGAATCGCTTTACCTTCAATTAAGATAGGTTCAAATGCTTGAATACCCAATCTGTGAAGTGTTGGTGCACGGTTTAGTAATACGGGATGTTCACGGATAACTTCATCTAAGATATCCCAAACAATCGCATCTTCACGTTCAACCATTTTCTTCGCAGCTTTGATGGTTGTTGCATAGCCACGACGCTCTAATTTACCGTAGATAAATGGTTTGAAAAGCTCAAGTGCCATTTTTTTCGGTAAACCACATTGATGTAAACGCAAGTATGGTCCCACTGTAATTACAGAACGACCTGAGTAGTCAACACGTTTACCTAATAGGTTTTGACGGAAACGACCTTGCTTACCTTTAATCATATCGGCAAGTGATTTTAATGGACGTTTGTTTGAACCGGTAATAGCACGACCACGGCGACCATTATCTAATAATGCGTCGACAGATTCTTGTAACATACGTTTTTCATTACGTACAATAATATCTGGCGCAGCTAAGTCTAATAAACGTTTTAAACGGTTATTACGGTTGATCACTCGACGATAAAGATCATTCAAATCTGATGTTGCAAAACGTCCACCATCAAGTGGTACTAATGGACGTAAATCTGGTGGCAACACAGGCAATACATTTAAGATCATCCATTCAGGTTTATTTTCTGATTGAATGAATGCTTCAATAATCTTAATGCGTTTAGTGATTTTCTTCCGTTTTGTTTCAGAGTTTGTTGTTGAAAGTTCGTCACGTAGTGCTTCACATTCCGCTTGTACATCAATATTACGCAACAACTCTTGGATAGCTTCGGCACCCATGCGAGCATCGAATTCATCACCAAACTCTTCTAACGCATCTAAATATTGCTCTTCTGTTAAGATTTGACCACGCTCTAAGTTGGTCATACCACCATCAAGAACCATAAATGATTCAAAATAAAGAACACGTTCGATATCACGAAGTGGCATATCTAACAATAAACCAATACGAGATGGTAATGATTTTAAAAACCAGATGTGTGCAGTTGGCGATGCAAGTTCAATATGCCCCATACGTTCACGACGTACTTTCGCTTGTGTTACTTCAACGCCACATTTTTCACAGATCACACCACGGTGTTTTAAACGTTTATATTTTCCACATAAACATTCATAGTCTTTAACTGGTCCAAAAATACGCGCACAAAACAATCCATCACGCTCTGGTTTGAACGTTCGATAGTTGATTGTTTCAGGTTTTTTAACTTCACCAAAAGACCATGAGCGAATCATATCAGGAGAGGCAAGACCTATCTTGATAGCATCAAAATCTTCTGTTTTTGTCTGTGCTTTTAGAAACTTTAGTAAGTCTTTCACAATTGGCTCCTATGGAGTTAAACCAATTAGATAACTTATTATCGCTAATAAGTTATCCCTATAAATAGAAATCATTTTTAGTTAATGAAGATTACTCTTCATCTAACTCGATATTAATACCTAGCGAACGAATCTCTTTTAACAATACATTAAATGATTCTGGAATCGCAGGTTCCATACGATGATCACCATCTACAATATTTTTATACATCTTAGTACGGCCGTTTACGTCATCTGATTTAACCGTTAGCATTTCTTGTAGTGTGTAAGCAGCACCATAAGCTTCAAGTGCCCATACTTCCATCTCACCGAAACGCTGACCACCAAATTGAGCTTTACCACCCAATGGCTGTTGAGTAACCAGACTATATGAACCTGTAGAACGTGCATGCATCTTATCATCAACTAAGTGATTTAATTTCAGCATGTACATATAACCTACCGTTACCGGACGTTCAAACTGTTCACCTGTACGACCATCATATAATGTAATTTGACCTGAAGTCGGCAAATCACCCAATTCTAGTAATGACTTGATTTCTTGCTCTTTTGCACCATCAAACACTGGTGTAGCAAGTGGCATACCATTACGTAAATTTTGTGCCAATGTCATCACTTCTTGATCGGTAAATTCTGCAACATTCACTTTTTGTGCAGCACCTAAACCAAGATCGTATGCTTTTTGGATAAACTCACGTAATTTAGCAAGTTCTTGCTGTTCTTTAAGCATTGTATCAATTTTTTGACCAATACCTTTAGCCGCCATACCTAAGTGGGTTTCTAGGATCTGTCCAATGTTCATACGCGACGGAACCCCTAGTGGGTTTAACACGATATCGACTGGACGACCTTTGTCATCATATGGCATATCTTCAATTGGATTAATCTTAGAGATAACCCCTTTGTTACCATGACGACCCGCCATTTTATCACCAGGCTGAATTTGACGTTTAACCGCTAAGTAAACTTTAACAATTTTGAGCACACCAGGTTGTAAATCATCACCTTGTGTAATCTTCATGCGTTTAGCTTCAAGCTTTTTGTTAAACTCAAGTTTAATTTCTTCGTGCTGTTCAGCAAGTTGCTCTAACTGTGCTTGTTTGCTTTCGTTTGAAATACCGATTGTTAACCATTTTTCTCGTGGTAAGGCATCTAATTTATCAGCTTTAATACCACCTGAAATTAACACATCACGAATACGCGCAAATAAAGCTGCTTCTAAGATTTTAAGCTCTTCAGTTAAATCTTTTCTTGCTTGTTTAAGTTGCATCTCTTCAATTTCAAGTGCACGTTTATCTTTTTGTACACCATCACGAGTGAAGACTTGAACATCAATAACCGTACCAGAAACACCATTTGGTACACGTAAAGACGTATCTTTAACGTCAGATGCTTTTTCACCGAAAATTGCACGTAGTAATTTTTCTTCTGGTGTTAATTGTGTTTCACCTTTAGGCGTCACTTTACCAACAAGAATATCACCACCTTTCACTTCAGCACCGATATAAACAATACCTGATTCATCTAATTTAGAAAGCGCAGCTTCACCCACATTTGGAATATCAGCAGTGATTTCTTCAGCACCTAATTTAGTATCACGAGATACACAAGATAACTCTTGAATATGGATCGAGGTGAAACGATCATCTTGTACCACTTTTTCAGAAACTAAAATAGAATCCTCAAAGTTATAACCATTCCATGGCATAAATGCCACGCGCATGTTCTGACCTAATGCAAGTTCACCTAAATCAGTTGATGGACCATCTGCAAGTACATCACCTCGTTCAACTTTTTCGCCTAATTCCACACATGGAATTTGATTGATACAGGTATTTTGGTTAGAACGGGTATATTTAGTTAAGTTATAAATATCAATCCCTGTTTCACCCGCATACATTTCATCGGCATTTACATTGACTACGATACGTGACGCATCAACATATTGAACAGTACCACCACGACGAGCAACGGCTGTTACACCTGAGTCAACAGCTACCGCACGTTCCATACCAGTACCAACAAATGGTTTTTCCGCTTTTAATGTCGGAACTGCTTGACGTTGCATGTTTGCACCCATCAAAGCACGGTTTGCATCGTCATGTTCCAAGAATGGAATTAATGACGCACCAACTGACACGATTTGTTGTGTTGAAACGTCCATATAATGAACTTGTTCAGGACTATATAAGCCCGACTCACCATTTAAACGACAAGTCACTAAATCTTCTTTAAAGCGACCTTCCTCATCAAGGTTTGAGTTTGCCTGTGCAATAACAAATTCACTTTCGTCAATTGCTGATAAATAATTAATTTCATCAGTCACAACACCGTCAATCACTCGACGATATGGTGTTTCTAAGAAACCATACTCATTAGTACGAGAATAGACCGCTAACGAGTTAATCAAACCGATGTTTGGACCTTCAGGCGTTTCAATCGGACATACACGACCATAATGAGTTGGATGTACGTCACGGACTTCAAAGCCTGCTCGCTCACGAGTTAAACCACCTGGACCTAATGCAGAAATACGACGTTTATGCGTAATTTCAGATAATGGATTGTTTTGATCCATAAACTGAGATAACTGGCTAGAACCAAAGAACTCACGGATTGCCGCTGAAATTGGTTTAGCATTAATCATATCTTGTGGCATTAATGAATCAAGATCACCTAAAGATAAACGCTCTTTTACGGCTCTTTCAACACGTACTAAACCAATACGGAATTGGTTTTCTGCCATTTCACCAACGCTACGAATACGACGATTACCTAAGTGGTCGATATCATCAACATCACCATGACCATTACGAATACTGATTAATTTCTTCATAACGTCAACGATATCATCTTTAGTTAAGACGCTTTGACCTTCGATATCATCACGACCTAAAGAACGATTAAATTTCATTCGACCAACAGCTGATAAATCATAACGTTCATCAGAGAAGAATAAGTTGTCAAATAACGCTTCTGCAGCTTCTTTTGTAGGTGGCTCACCTGGTCGCATCATGCGATAAATTTCAACTAATGCACCTAAACGATCGCGTGTTGAATCAACATTTAATGTTTCAGAGATAAACGCACCATGATCAAGATCATTGGTGAATAATGTTTCAATTTTTTTGTAGCCTGCATTCGTTAATTCTAATAACAATTCTAATGAAATTGGTGTATTAGCGAATGCAATGACTTCACCTGTCGCGTCATTAACATAGTTTTTAGCAAGCACTTTATTAACGATGTATTCAACAGGTACATCAATTTTGCTTACTTTATCTTTTTCTAATTCACGAATATGACGTGCAGTAATACGGCGACCTTTTTCAGCGTACACTTTACCTTTTGATTCAATATCAAATAAGGCTGTTTCACCACGTAAACGCTCTGGGACTAAATCCATTTTTAATTTGGATTTGCCAACTTCAAAAATGGTCTTCTCAAAGAAGATATTTAAAATTTCTTCTGTTTCATAACCTAATGCGCGCAAAATAATTGTTGCTGGAAGTTTACGACGACGGTCAATACGAGCAAAAAGATTGTCTTTTGGATCAAATTCGAAATCAAGCCAAGAGCCACGATAAGGAATAATCCGAGCATTATATAAAACTTTACCAGAAGAGTGTGTTTTACCTTTATCACTATCAAAGAACACACCTGGACTACGATGTAATTGTGAAACGATTACCCGTTCGGTACCATTGATTACAAATGTTCCATTGTCCGTCATTAAAGGAATTTCGCCCATGTAGACGTCTTGCTCTTTAATATCTTTTACAGTTCCTTCTGGTGCATCTTTATCATAAATAACTAAACGTAATTTTACGCGCAACGGTGCTGAGTAAGTGATCCCTCTAATTTGACATTCTTTTACATCAAACACAGGTTCGCCCATCTTAAAGCTCACGTATTGTAACTCAGCATTACCACTATAACTTTTTATCGGAAATATTGAACGAAAAGCGGCTTCTAAACCATACTGACCTTCTGGATCTTGCTCAATAAATTTCTGGAACGAATCAAGTTGAATAGAAAGAAGATACGGTATATCCAAGACTTGTGGACGCTTACCAAAATTCTTACGAATTCGTTTTTTCTCGGTATAAGAGTAAACCATTAGTTCCTCAACTTGCTTATCTGCTATTTTAGCATGATTAAATATTCATCAGGAGCACTTCAATCGAATAATAACGCCTGACACCTCATCGAAAATATCTATAAATATCAATTGATTAGGCTTAATAAATATACTATTTCTTTATTGCTTTTTATTGATAGTCTTCAAATAAAATTCTTCGACTTTTTACAGCGCAAAAAGGCTGGAGGTAAAACCCCCAGCCATTTAGCTTGCTATCGATTAACTTATTTAAGTTCGACAGCTGCACCAGATTCTTCAAGTGCCTTTTTAAGTTCTTCAGCATCAGCTTTGCTAACACCTTCTTTAACTGTTGCAGGAGCTGATTCAACAAGATCTTTAGCTTCTTTTAAGCCTAAACCAGTTGCACCACGAACTGCTTTGATAACAGCTACTTTATTTGCACCAACATCTTTTAAGATTACATCAAATTCAGTTTTCTCTTCAGCTGCTTCAGCTGGACCTGCTGCTGCAACTGCAACTGCTGCTGCTGCAGAAACACCGAATTTTTCTTCCATCATAGATACTAGTTCAACAACGTCCATTACAGACATTTCAGCAACTGCATCTAAAATTTGTTCTTTAGTGATAGACATAATATAGTTTCCCAAATTTACAATTTTTAATTAATAAAATTCGTCATCATACTGCTAATTAAGCAGCTTCTTTTTGATCACGAACAGCTGCAAGAGTACGAACCAATTTGCCTGCTGCGGCTTCTTTCATGGTTGACATCAAGCGAGCTAATGCTTCTTCATAAGTAGGTAATGTTGCTAAGCGATCAATGTTCGCTGCAGTAATTAACTCACCTTCAAAGGCTGCGGCTTTAATCTCAAATTTATCGTTTTCTTTTGCAAACGCTTTAAAAATACGCGCAGCAGCACCTGGGTGCTCGTTTGAAAACGCAATTAGAGTAGGACCAACAAACGTATCTTTTAAACACTCATATTGAGTGCCCTCTACAACACGGCGTAATAGCGTATTACGAACAACACGCATATAAACACCCGCTTCACGAGCAGATTTACGTAATGCAGTCATTTTTTCTACAGTTACGCCACGAGAATCGGCAACAACTGCAGATAGCGCACCTTTGGCGATTTCATTAACTTCAGCAACAATTTCTTGTTTATTTTGAAGATTTAGTGCCATTGGTTTTGCTCCTGGATTAAAACTAGGCAAAGCCTAGACTTATTTAAACTAACTATAACAATATAGTTAGCACAACCACGATGAGCAGAATTCCTGTATTATATCTTATCAGGTTCTGTCACCGTCTACGTAGGAAAATTAAGTAATTAAACGTCAATTACACCTACGGTCTTGGACGGGGTCTGGTTAAGGCCAGACACCAACCGATTTTTTTGTTTAATTAATAATGATTAATTAAACAGATGCATTCAATGTTGTTTGATCGATAGCAACACCAGCGCCCATAGTAGTAGAAAGACTTACTTTCTTCACAAAGACACCTTTAGAAGATGCTGGTTTTGCACGTTTTAACGCAACAAGTAATGCTTCTAAATTTTCTTTAAGTTTAGCTGCATCAAAATCAGCTTTACCGATAGTAGTATGGATAATACCATTTTTATCGTTACGGTAACGGATTTGACCTGCTTTCGCATTTTTTACTGCTTCAGCAACGTTAGGCGTTACAGTACCTACTTTAGGGTTTGGCATTAAACCACGTGGTCCTAAAATTTGACCTAATTGACCAACTACACGCATAGCGTCTGGCGATGCGATAACAACATCAAAATTCATTTCGCCTTTTTTGATTTGATCCGCAAGATCGTCCATACCAACTAATTCAGCACCCGCTTCTTTAGCTGCTTCTGCATTTGCACCTTGTGTAAACACAGCTACACGAACGCTACGACCAGTACCATGTGGCAATACAATTGCACCACGAACATTTTGGTCTGATTTACGTGAATCAATACCTAAATTTACAGCAACATCAACGCTTTCAGTAAATTTAGCAGTCGCAAGCTCTTTTAATAAAGCAATTGCTTCGTTGATTTCATATTGTTTAGTTGCATTCACTTTTTCGCGGATAAGTTTAGCTTTCTTAGATAATTTAGCCATCGATTAACCCTCCACTTCCAAGCCCATTGAACGAGCGGTTCCTTCAATAGAACGCATCATTGATTCAATGGTAGCACCATTCATATCTGCAGCTTTTAATTCAGCGATTTCGCGAATTTGAGCACTCGTTACTTTACCTACTTTTTTCTTGTTAGGCTCACCTGAACCAGACTTGATTTTAGCAGCTTTCTTCAATAGTACTGCCGCAGGAGGAGTCTTAGTAACAAAGGTGAATGAACGGTCTGAATAGACTGAAATAACAACTGGAATAGGTAGACCTTTTTCCATGCTTTCTGTTTTCGCATTAAATGCTTTACAGAATTCCATAATATTAACACCATGTTGACCAAGTGCTGGACCAACTGGTGGACTAGGATTTGCTGCACCAGCTGCAACTTGCAACTTGATGTAAGCCTGTACTTTTTTTGCCATTTTTTGGTTTCCTTCTCTCGGGTGCAAACGCTTCTATTATATAAATAGACAGCTCCCCTAAGTTAAATGAGGGCAGAATTATCCTACAATTGATATACAAATGCAAGATTTATTTTATGAACAATTAATACAAAGTAGGAGATCCCCCACTTTGTATTAAAAATGAAAACGTAATTAAAGTACGTTAACAGCATTAAGTTCTTTAAATGCAAGTTCTAAACGAGCAACTAAAGAATCTTGACCTTTACGTAACCAAACACGTGGATCATAGTATTTTTTGTTTGGCGCATCAGGTCCTTCAGGATTACCTAATTGACCTTGTAAATAAGCTTCATTAGCTTTGTAGTAATCTAAAATACCCGCCCAGTTAGCCCATTGAGTATCGGTATCGATATTCATTTTGATAACACCATAACTAACTGCTTCTGCAATTTCTTCAGGTGTTGAGCCTGAACCACCATGGAATACAAAATTCAGTGATTTTTCAGGTAAGTTGAATTTTTCTGATACGTATTTTTGTGAGTTATCTAAAATTTTTGGTGTTAATTTAACATTACCTGGTTTATATACACCATGCACGTTACCAAATGATGCAGCGATAGTGAAACGAGGACTAATTTCGCTTAAACGCTCATAAGCATAAGCTACATCTTCAGGTTGAGTATAAAGTGCTGAACTATCCATATGGCTGTTATCCACACCATCTTCTTCACCACCAGTACAACCTAATTCTAGCTCTAATGTCATTTTCATTGCAGACATACGAGCAAGATACTGACAACAAATATCAATGTTATCTTTTAATGTTTCTTCTGACAGGTCAATCATATGTGAAGAAAATAGTGGTTTACCGGTTTTAGCAAAGTGAGTTTCACCAGCATCAAGTAAACCATCAACCCATGGAAGTAATTTTCTTGCACAGTGGTCAGTGTGAACAATCACTGGCACACCATATTTTTCAGCCATTAAATGAACATGTTTTGCACCAGAGATAGCACCTAGTACTGCACATTCTTGTCCTTCTAATTTAAGACCTTTACCAGCGATGAACTGTGCACCACCATTTGAGAATTGAACAATAACAGGGGAACCTACTTTTGCCGCTGTTTCAATTACCGCATTAATTGTGTTGGTATCAACACAGTTAACTGCTGGTAAAGCAAAGTTATTTTCACGAGCGATTTGAAATACTTTTTGAACATCATCACCAGTTACAACACCGGGTTTAACGACATCAGAAATCTTTGTAGCCATTTTATTACCTATGATTTAATTATTATAAAAAATAAAGGATGAGTAATCATCTCATCCTTTTTACTGAATCTATATTATGCTTTTGCTCTCGCTTCTAACATTGCAACAGCAGGAAGTTTTTTACCTTCAACAAACTCAAGGAAGGCACCTCCACCAGTTGAGATGTAAGAAATTTTATCTTCAATTCCAAATAAGTCAATTGCAGCTAACGTATCACCACCACCGGCAATTGAAAAACCTTCACTATCAGCAATTGCTTTAGCAACAATTTCAGTCCCACGACGGAAATTAGGGAATTCAAATACACCAACTGGACCATTCCATAATATGGTTTTCGCTTTTTTAATAATATCAGCTAATGCTTCAGCTGATTTATCACCTAAATCAAGAATTTGTTCATTTTCTTTAACATCAGAAACTGATTTTTCTGTAGCCGTTGCTGTTTCACTGAATTCAGTCGCAACACGTACATCAGTTGGAACAGGAATATGGCAGTTAGCCATCAATTTTTTCGCTTCTGGGATTAAATCCGCTTCATATAGTGATTTACCTACATTATAACCTTCAGCCGCAATGAAAGTATTAGCAATACCGCCACCGACAATAATTTGATCAGCGATTTTTGAAAGCGAATCAAGTACAGTAAGTTTAGTTGATACTTTAGAACCCGCAACAATCGCAACCATTGGACGAGCTGGGTTATCAAGTGCTTTTCCTAATGCATCAAGTTCCGCAGCTAATAAAGGACCAGCACATGCGATAGGTGCAAATTTACCCACACCATGCGTTGAAGCTTGAGCACGGTGAGCTGTTCCAAAGGCATCCATTACATAGATATCACAAAGTGCGGCATACTTTTTAGATAACGTTTCATCATCTTTACCTTCACCCACATTGAAACGTACATTTTCAAGAACCACTAATTCGCCTTCTTTAACATCTACACCATCAAGGTAATCTTTAACAAGACGGACAGGAAATGAAACATGTTCTTTTAAGTAATCAACGACTGGTTGCAATGAGAATTCAGGGTTATATTCTCCTTCTGTTGGACGACCAATGTGAGAAGTCACCATCACTTTAGCGCCTTTTTTGATTGCTTCTTCAATTGTCGGTAATGATGCCTTGATACGTGCATCAGAAGTGACTTTACCATTTTTGACTGGTACATTAAGATCTGAACGAATAAATAAACGTTTCCCTTTTAGATCAAGATCTTGCATTCTAATAACAGACATGAGACTTCCTCTTAATAAAAAAATATAAATAAAAATAAACTTCACGTATTCTAACATAAAAATTCTTTTTAGGTTATAGCGATTATTGTTCAAATAGTAAACATTTGTCATCAATGTGTAATTTATAAATTGCAAATTTTTTATGTAACAGCATTGACAACTGGCAGAAAATCAGGCATATTTTGCCGCCTTATTAATATGTAATTTTATTTAAACTTGGGAGTTGACTTTGGCTAATATCAAATCAGCTAAAAAACGTGCGGTTCAATCCGAAAAACGCCGTAAACATAATGCTAGTAACCGTTCAATGATGCGTACTTATATCAAGAAAGTTTACGCAGCTGTTGCAGCTGGTGATAAACAAACAGCTGAAGTAGCATTCAAAGACATGCAAGCAGTTGTTGACCGTCAAGCGGCTCGTGGCTTAATCCACAAAAATAAAGCTGCACGTCATAAAGCAAATTTAATTAAACAGATTAAAGCATTGGCTTAATGCCCGAATCTGTTAACTATTATAGTTAAAGAAAATGCTAAAAAGTGGTGTAAGCCACTTTTTTTATTTGTATAATAATCAGTTATTCCATATCAATAAAAAAAATAAGAGAGTATATTGTGGTTCAGCGTGATTATGTGAGAAGAAAAAGTCGACCGAAAAAAAACAAATCAAGCTTTATGCCAAAATTTATGATATTTATGGCAATTGTTCTTATTGTCTTATTTTCCGCCATTCTCTATTTAATTACCAATAATAAACCTAACAAACCCGTTGAACAACCAAAAGTCAAAACGCCTCCACCTGCCGTTACCTTACCAGAGCAACCTCAGGAACGTTGGACATACCTTAAAGCGTTAGAAACGCCCAATGCCAGTTCAAACGCAACATCGAATTCAGTTGCAAGCGAACGGCAACAGATTTTAGATAGTTTTGCGAATAACACCAATACACGATCGAATACCAATCAAACCTCATCGACAACAACGAAATGGACATTACAATGTGGTGCTTTTAAGGAAAAAGCCAATGCGGACACCCTAAAAGCTCAACTTGCTATGACAGGTATAAATGGTAATATTTCTTCTGGTCAGTTATATCGCGTTACAGCTGGGCCCTATACTAGCAAAAGCGAAGCTGATAAGGCGTTGAACTCATTAAAAAATAGTGGGATCAATAATTGTATTCTTTCTAACAAATAGAAAAAACCATGAAAACATTTCAGCAGATAACGTTGTTCTTAAAAATGTTGTGGGCTAAAATCAATCAGGATCAGTTGACCACATCCTCTGCCAGCCTTGCCTATACCACAATACTGGCACTTGTTCCGCTTATCACTGTTATTTTTTCATTATTATCCGCTTTTCCAATGTTTGATGAAATTAGCCTATCGCTAAAACAGCTCATTTACAGTAATCTCGTGCCTACCGCAAGTGATACCATTCAAAATTACTTAGAACAATTTATCACCAATACTAAAAAGATGACGGTAGTGGGTATAGTTGGATTAATCGTTACCTCATTATTGCTTATTAACTCAATTAATAGTGCGCTTAATCATATTTGGAGAACGAAACGCAAACGCTCATTTATGTATAATCTAACTATGTACTGGACAATATTGACTTTGGGGCCTATTTTAGCGGGCTCAAGTGTAGCTGTCAGTTCGTATATATTTTCGTTAAACTGGTTATCAACTGGAGCAACGGGGAATATTATGCTGAGTAGTTTACCGTTTATTATTTCTGTCGTTGGATTTTGGTTACTTTACAGTATTATCCCTACTGAATCCGTTCCTTTTAAAGAGTCATTCATTGGTGCGATTGTTGCAGCAATATTGTTTGAAATAGGTAAACGTGCCTTTGCGTTTTATGTAAGTTCATTTCCAACTTATCAGTTAATCTATGGCGTAGTATCTTCTATTCCAATCATGCTTGTTTGGATTTACTGTTCTTGGTGTATTGTCTTATTTGGCGCTGAATTTGCAGCAACCTTAACCGAATTTAACCGCCCTAAAAAACGAATATCGGATAACCAAGCTCAAGCGGAGTAATATTTTTATGATTGCCTTAATCCAACGTGTTAAACAAGCTTCTGTCACTGTTGAAGATCAGATTATTGGAAAAATTAATCATGGTTTGTTGATATTACTCGGTGTCGAGCAAGATGATGATGAACAAAAAGCAATTCGATTATGTGAAAAAGTCCTTGGCTACCGTATTTTCAGTGACAGCGACGGTAAGATGAACCTTAATGTTAATCAAGCTCAAGGTGAAGTTCTTGTTGTATCCCAATTTACTTTAGTTGCAGATACCCAAAAAGGAATGCGTCCAAGCTTTACCAAAGGGGCTAAACCAGAAGATGCCAATAGACTGTATCAATTCTTTGTTGAGCAATGCAAAAAAAATATTAAGACGCAAACCGGTCAGTTTGCAGCAGATATGCAAGTATCATTAATTAATGATGGACCGGTAACCTTCTGGCTTCAGGTTTAGTCATTTAACGGATCATAGTCTTATGCAGAAATAGTTTCTACTTTACCTAATTCAGTAAAACAGTCATTTACCATATGCTCAATCTAGAATCATTTTAATTTTTTAAGCATATCGATATCGGATTGATTTTCATTTAAGCCTAATTGATTTAATTTATTGGTATAATACTGTTTAACATCCTGCCAACGATAATAAGGATATTGTTGGGTACTAATTGGCAGATGGACTTCTTGTTCATTTAATAAGATTTTAACTAGTATCGGATGATGTGGTTGTTCACTTTTATAAAAAATCCATTGTATATTGGCGCCCATAGGAATAATTTTTTCTGCATGCCAGACAGTCGGATAATCAAATAGCGTCTTGGCAACTTTTGCTGTACCCTCTATTTCCATTAGCGTTGCTAATGGTGAAAGCGTCTCTGCATGAGCAAAACGCAAATTAGCATCAACATTATTATTGGTAATTGCGTTATCGGCCGTCATTAGCATATTCCTTAATAAAGGTGCAGCAATTTTAATTTGAATACCATTGGCATCAAATGCCGGACCAATTTGTAAATAATTTTTGGCAGTGACAACCGTATTAAACCACGCATTTGCTTCCTCTGAAAAATAATCATCAAAATTAAGTTGATGATTAACTAATACCTCTGTGGGTAATGCCTGTAACTCTTGATAGAGTTGATAAACGGCCAGACTAAAATCTTCGGTTTTAATCGAATTATATTCACCAATATCCATTCCTACATTTAATTTTTTAATAAAATTATGGGTAAAAAATTTTAAGGCGACGGTTTGACTCAGTGCGACAGTTTTAGGTGAACATTTAATTGTTTTTAAGGCATTTTTAACCGATTTACTCTGTTTATATTTATCATAAGCAGGCGAATAGTTAAAAAAGCGTAACAACGTTTGTCCATTTTCGGGCTGGTTGGTGACTTGAATATGAGGATATTTTGCTTTAAAGGGTTGGACAAAAATTTCAGCCGTCTCTTTAGCCCTAGGCGACGTAGATGAAATTACCGCAATGTTATGGCCTTTAAAGACCGTTGGATTATTTTTTAACATTCGCTGACTGATGAGACCAATATCTTGACGCCCTAAATCGGTTAACTCTCCATAGTGATTATTATTCAACTGTTTAATATACAAAACTTGCTTGAATAATGATTTTCCTTCATCAGTGAGTTGATTATCTTTGTCGGCTAATAATAATGTCTGATAAACAATCTCTTCATATTTTGATTTACTAATATAGCGAGAACCATGACGACCAATATGATTAATATAAAATGCTTGATAGCCTTTTGGAGCAGGGGTAATGGTTTGCTTAGTATCATAATGATAGGCGGTTTTTGAGCCTGCTAGTTGTGGTAATGCAAAACAAAATGAAGAGAAAGCAAGTAACATAATTGTACCTATTCCCCTAGAAGAATGAACAAACACGTTTTGATTAATTACTACCATACATTGCTCCTACTAATCATACCATATCGAGAAAAGCGAATGAGTCTACGACATTATTTTTAAACGTTACCGGTATCAAATCAATAGAAAAAGCATATTAGCAACAATTTATAGAATCATCTTTGATAAATTCATTATACCGCAATTGGAAAATTGCCTAACGCAATTTAATGACGATATAAATTATTTTGATAACACTCTTTTAATTTTTGTAAAAAAGATTATCTTAGTAAGCATTTCAAAAAACTTCTATTAGTCGAATAAAAATAATGAAATTATATGGCATAACTGGCACCAAAATTTGTTGCGCTTTTATCGCAGCGTGCATAAAAGAGCGTTACACATCTACCCGTTTTTTTAAGGATTTAATTGCTGGTATTACGGTTGGTATTATTGCTATACCATTAGCCATGGCTTTAGCAATAGCGAGTGGTGTTCCACCACAACATGGGCTTTACACCGCAATAATTGCAGGTTTTGTCATTGCATTAACCGGAGGTTCACGCTTCAGCGTATCGGGTCCAACAGCTGCATTTGTCGTGATTTTATATCCCGTTTCATTACAATTTGGTTTGTCTGGATTACTTGTTGCGACCTTATTATCCGGTGTCTTTCTAATTATCATGGGAGTAATTCGACTTGGTCGATTAATTGAATATATTCCTTTACCTGTTGTTTTAGGCTTTACCTCTGGCATTGCAATAACTATCGCCACCATGCAAATCAAAGATTTTTTTGGTTTAACACTTGAACACATGCCGGAAAGCTATATTAGCAAGGTAACCGCTTTAGTTAAAACCTTTCCAACTATTAATTTTGCCGATACTTTAGTAGGGATTGTAACGCTGATAGTACTGATTGTGTGGCCGAAACTTCGAATAAAAATATCCGGGCATTTACCGGCATTAATAACGGGTATTTTGGTCATGTTTATTTTGAATCAATTTGGCTATGAAATTGAAACTATCGGTTCTCGATTTACCTATATTTTACCTGATAATAGCATCGGTCATGGTATCCCGTCCGTTTTACCCGAATTTATCTTACCTTGGCAGCACGCTGATTTTAAATGGGATTGGTCAATGTTATCCGCTCTGCTTCCAATTTCGCTTACAATGGCAATGCTATGCGCAATTGAATCATTATTATGTGCCGTCGTATTAGATGAAATGACCCATACAAAACATCACTCAAATAGTGAACTTATCGGACAAGGATTAGGCAATATCATTGCGCCGTTTTTTGGAGGGATTTCAGCAACAGCCGCTATAGCCCGTTCCGCTGCTAATGTCAAAGCAGGCGCAACATCACCTATTGCTGCCGTGCTGCATTCGATTGTAGTATTGCTTGCACTCATTTGTTTTGCACCATTATTATCCTATATCCCTTTATCAGCAATGGCAGCCTTGTTATTAATTGTGGCATGGAATATGAGCGCTGTGCAACGAGTGATATATATAATTAAATGCGCACCTAAAGATGATATTTTAATCATGCTTATTTGCATGTCTTTAACCGTATTATTTGATATGGTTATTGCTATAACACTTGGCATAGTCTTAGCTTCAATCCTATTTATGCGTCGTATTGCACACATGACACGATTGGTTGAACTCAATCGAAGCAGTGAAAAAACATTAGTACTTCGCATTAATGGACCACTATTTTTTGCCGCTGCTGAACGTACCTTTTCTGAAATCTATCAGAAAATAAATGGCTATGAGCACATCGTATTACAGTGGGATGCGGTGCCTATTCTTGATGCGGGTGGGCTTAATGCATTACGCCATTTTGTTGATGAATTGCCAGAACAAGTAGATTTATCTATTTGTGAATTACAATTCCAACCATTGAAAACATTAGCCAGAGCCAAGTTTATACCGATTTCGAATAAATTAATGTTTTATTCAACATTAGATGAAGCACTGAAAGATAAAAATTAAAAGGACAATTAGTTTTATTATATTGATTAATTATTATACGCAAAGGAAATGGTACGCATTTTCTTTGCACATTTAGCATTACCTCCGTCATGCTTTCTTTTCGCTCGCTAAAAACGTCTGGCAAGTTTGAATTGAAAGGCTATGTTGATTACAACCGAAAGTTAACCATATAAAATAGGAATTTAATATGATATCTACTGAAAATAACACTCAAGATCTTAAACAAAAAACAGGCTGGTTTATTTTTATCGGTGTGATTTTAATTATTTTGGGATGCTTAGCATTAGGCTACCAGTTTATTGCAACTGTCTTTTCTGTTTACTTTATCGGTTCATTACTTTTAATTGCAGGTATTGCACAAATAATACATGCCTTTAATATTAAAGGATTTGGTCAAACAGCCTTATGGGCGGTAATGGGCATTTTGTATATCTTTATCGGATTAATGGCGTATTTCCAACCTATTGCCGTTTCTTCTGCATTTACATTACTGATTTCACTCTTACTGGTTATCAGTGGGTTTACACAAATATTTGCTTCATTAAATAACCGAGAAATACCACGTTGGGGATGGATTTTAGCATCGGGGATTATTACGCTAATTTTAGGTTTAATGATTATTGCCGGCTGGCCATACGATAGTCTTTGGGTATTGGGCATGTTTTTAGGAATTGACCTTATTTTCCAAGGTTGGGCGTATGTTGCTATCGGTTTTGCACTTAAAAAGCGCCAATAGTTAAAATAGCTATACTAATTGCTCATAATAAAGTGTTTTGGGATTATGAGCAATGTTTTCTAACTCATTCAATCTCACTGTCATTTTCTGAACGTATTGAAAAGCAGGCTATTTATAGCTTTTATTTGTTTTAGCCTTCACATCCTTCATGGATAGTAAAATACGATGATAATTATCAAGCCTCGATGGTGCTATTTTTCCTTCTTGTACCGCTTTTTGTAACAAGCACCCTGGTGTATTTAAGTGATTACAATCACGGAATTGACACCCGCCTAAATAATCATCAAACTCTATAAAGCCATGAATAACTTGTTCAGGTTCAAGATGCCACAATCCAAATTCACGAATCCCCGGCGAATCAATAATATCGCCACCATTGGGTAGATGATAAAGCCGTGTAGAGGTTGTGGTATGTTGACCAAGACCCGATAATTCAGAGATATCGCCTGTTAAAGCTGATTGTGCCTGTTCAGGCAATAACAGATTAATAATGCTTGATTTACCTACGCCAGACTGACCAACCAAAATAGACACTTTTCCTTGCAACGCATCTTGCAAAGGGGCTAACCCTTGCTGATTTTGACAAGAGACAAACAATAACGGATAACCAATATCCCGATAAATTGATAACTGCTTTTCAATCTCCGTACGCTGTTCAGGGGTAAGTAAATCAATTTTATTTAACACAATTATGGGCTGAATATTGGTTGCTTCACAAGCCACTAAATAACGATCAATAATGTTCAAGGATAATTCCGGTAAAACTGCCGATATAATGACAATCTGATCGACATTGGCTGCGACAGGTTTTACACCGTCATAAAAATCCGGACGCACCAATTCTGAGTGTCGAGGATGTACTGCCTCAATAATACCATTAGTATTGGGTTCCAAACTCTCTCGCCATATTACTTTATCACCGGTAACCAACGACGGTAAGGTACGGCGAATACTGCAACGATAAATTAGTCCAGTATCATCTTCGACGTCAGCGGATTTACCATAACGACTCACAACGACACCTTCACGCGACAACGAAAAACTCGACAAGTTGTCATCTTGTCTTGTCTCTAATCGTTGCTGATGTTTAGCAGCTACACGCCTTTTTTGATTTTTTGATAATTGATTTTTTGCCACAGTTACGAATTTTTTACTAAACAGTTTGACAGATATGCTACACTACTCGGCATTAAAAAGAAAATTTCCACAGCAAATTATGATCAAACACTCTCAAATTAATAGTAGTAATCTAATTTGGATTGATCTTGAAATGACGGGACTTGATCCAAAAACTGATCGTATTATTGAAATTGCCACTATTGTAACTGACTCTGACCTTAATATTCTTGCAGAAGGTCCGGTTATTGCTGTTCATCAATCAGATGAACAATTAGCGCTCATGGATGAATGGAATCAAAACACTCATGGTAATTCGGGATTAATCGACCGTGTACGCAAAAGTACTATTTCAGAACAGCAAGCCGAACAACAAACCATCGCATTCTTACAACAATGGGTACCAGAAAACTGCTCACCAATATGTGGTAATACGATTGGTCAAGATCGACGGTTTTTATTTAACTATATGCCGAAGTTAGAAAAATATTTTCATTATCGTTATTTAGATGTCAGTACTATTAAAGAATTAGCAAAACGTTGGAAACCCGAAATTTTGAAAGGCATTACAAAACAAGGTACCCATCAAGCGCTTGACGATATTCGTGATTCCATTTCAGAACTTGTCTATTATCGTCAGCATTTTTTTAATCTAGATCATTAACGTGCATGCAAATTATCTATACCCTTTTATTATATCTAATTCAGCCATTTGTTTGGCTAAAACTATTATGGCGCAGTCGTAAAGCGCCAGCCTACCGTCAGCGCTGGTTAGAACGATATGGTTTTTGCAAAAATAAAGTCAAACCAAATGGTATTTTAGTGCATGCCGTATCCGTAGGTGAAACAATAGCGGCGATTCCGCTAATTAAAGCATTGCAACAAAAATATCCACAGTTACCAATCACTGTTACCACCATGACACCGACAGGTTCTGAGCGAGTAAAATCGTTATTAAAAGACAGTGTCAGTCATGTTTATCTACCCTATGATCTGCCCGGAGCCATAAAACGATTCTTAAAAACCACAAAGCCTAAAATTGTTATAATTATGGAAACTGAACTTTGGCCTAATTTAATTAGCCAATGTTATAAACAAAAAATTCCTTTAATTATTGCAAATGCCAGATTATCAGAACGATCTGCTGCTCGCTATGGCAAATTAGGCAAAGCAGTCAAACAATTATTTTCGAAAATCAGTATGGTGGCAGCTCAAAATCAGCAAGATGGTGAACGATTTGTTTCACTTGGTTTACCTGCTGATCATTTAGCAATAACAGGCAGCATAAAGTTTGATATTAACTTATCCAATGAGCAGCGCCAAAACATAAACCAGTTAAAACAACAATGGCAATTAAAAAGGCCTGTGTTAATTGCAGCAAGTACCCATAGTGGCGAAGATGAAATTATTTTAACTGCATTTAAAAAATTACTGCTTAAACATGCCAATTTATTGTTAATTCTGGTTCCACGTCATCCTGAACGTTTTAAAACGGTTGAAAAACTCATTAGTGATAATGGTTTTAATTATTTAAAGCGTAGTACAAATCAAATACCTACAGAACAAACTCAAATAGTTTTGGGCGATACAATGGGCGAACTAGTAGAGCTTTACGCAATGGCAGATATCGCTTTTGTTGGTGGTAGCCTAGTAAAACAGGGTGGACATAATCCTTTAGAGCCTGCACTGCACCATATTGCTATTATTACCGGTGAATATTTTTTTAATTTCCAAGTGATTTGTGAACAGTTGATTGAAGCGCAAGGAATGATTGTTTGCACAAACTCAGCGGATGATTTATATTCAACAATAGATCGCCTATTAAATGATAATAGTCGCCGAGTACAACTGGGCGAAAATGCCTATCTCGTTTTGAAGCAAAATCAAGGAGCACTCAGTAGACTTTTAGTAGTTATTAACCATTATCTTAATATCAAATGAGGCTAAGCTGTGGATAAAAAAAACGGTTTATTATTGGTTAATTTAGGTACACCTAGCGCGACAACGCCAGATGCTATAAAACAGTATTTAACAGAATTTTTGCTTGATCGACATGTTGTTGATCTGCCCAGCTTTATTTGGTATCCAATTTTAAAATATTTTATTTTACCTAAACGCATTCCGTACATTCTCAAGCATTACCAAAAAATCTGGATAGAGGGTAGTTCCCCCTTGTTATATTACAGTAAATTGTTACACAAAAAATTGCAGCAACACTTACCCAATATAAAATGTGAGCTTGCCATGACGTATGGTGAGCCGAGTCTTCAAGCTGCCTTAAATAACTTAAAATCCTGTAAAAAAATTACATTGTTACCCCTATTCCCGCAATATTCTACAACCACAACACTTGCCGTTCTGGATAAAATCAAACAATTAAATGATACCAATATTATAAGAAGTAATATTCACTATATTCGAGACTATGCTGATCACCCAAGTTACATTAATGCACTCTATTTACAGATAAAACAGGCTTTTTTAGAACAAGGGCAACCCGATGTTTTACTCCTTTCTTATCATGGTATGCCTGAGCGCTATATTATTAAACGCCATGATGATTATATCGAGCGATGTGAACTCACCACCTTATTATTAATTGAAAAGTGTTTAGCGAACGACATCACGCTGCCAATACAAATGGCCTATCAATCAAAATTTGGAAAAGGAAAATGGGTGGAACCAAACACGAGTGACATACTTAGAAATTTAGCTTTAAATGGCGTGACTCGTGTTCATGTGATGTGCCCAGGATTTTCTGCGGATTGTATTGAAACTTGTTATGAAATAGATCAAGAAAATCGAGAAATATTCCTTAATTCAGGAGGAAAACACTTTCATTACATCCCTGCATTAAATGATTCACAACAACATATTAATACTATCATCGATCTCATACATCAGACGGAATCTTAAAAACCGATCCGACTTTTTTTTCGATTAATTTGATTTAAAATAAGATTAAAACTATATTTGCAAGTGAAATGTTAAATTTAACACATCATTGTACATTTATTACAATTAAAATGGACAATTATGAATACTTATCGATATGCTTTGTTACTTTACCTTGATCAATGAGCAGATAAGTGTTCAAAATAGGCGCACAAAGGAGAATAATAGATGAAAATAATCATTATTGGAGCTCAAGCAGCTGGGGCGAGTGCTGCAGCTAAAGCCAAAAGAATAAACCCTAATGCAACAATTCGTATCTATGAAAAATCGGATATTGTTTCATTCGGTGCGTGTGGCTTACCTTATTATATTGGCAATCATTTTACTGATGCTAATGAAATGATATCCCGAACACCTGAACAATTTCAAAAAGATGGTATTGAAATAAAAACACGGCATGAAGTGATATCTGTTGATGTTAAACAAAAAAAATTACTTATTAAAGATTTAAGTAACGGTGAAAACATTGAAGATAGCTATGACAAATTGCTATTTGCTGTAGGTGCAAGTCCAATTATTCCAACACTGGCGAATGATCAGCTGGAAAATATTTTTACGTTACGCAATCTTTATGATGGATTAGCAATCAAAGAAGCACTGTCAAAACCGGAATGCAAAAATATTATTATTGTTGGAGCTGGTTATATTGGATTGGAGATAGCCGAATCACTGGTTGCATTAAAAAAGAAAGTAAAATTAATTCAATTAGACAATCGAGTATTAGTCGAAGCATTCGATGAGCAACTTACTGACATTATTCAGGAAAATATTGAGCAACATTGTGACTTACATTTACAAGAAAGTGTCCAAGGTTTTGTTGGTCAAGATAAAGTGACGCAGGTTATTACAAATAAAGGACAATATCCTGCTGATCTGGTTATTATCGCTACCGGTGTTAGACCAAATAGTCAAATCTACAAAAACATTGGCATTAATACCCTAAATAATGGTGCCATTATTACCGATGATTTAGGTAGAACAAATATCACTGATATTTATGCCGCTGGAGATTGTGCCACGCTGTTCCATAAAGTCAGCCAAACTAAAGTCTATATTCCATTAGCAACTGGCGCAAACAAATTGGGGAAAATTGTAGGTGAAAACATTGCAGGTGGCAATTGTCAATTTCCTGGTACATTAGGCACATCAGCACTCCGAGTATTTGATATTGAAGCAGGACGAACAGGAATAACTGAAAATGAAGCCATCAAATTAGGTATCCCCTATAAAACGGTTTTAGTAAACGATAAAAACCACAGTAATTATGTCGAAGGTCAATCACCCGTTACGGCTAAACTTATTTATCATGCTGAAACACGCAAGATTTTGGGGGGACAATTAGTCGGCGGCACTGGTTCTGCATTGAGAATAAATGTATTAGCCACAGCAATATGGTCACAAATGAAGATTGACGAACTTACAATGTTAGATTTTCTGTATGCACCACCTTTTTCACGGCCTTGGGATATTTTAAATATTGCAGGTTCTATTGCCAAATAGAGATGATGAAAAGAGTGTTTACTAATCACTCAAAAATAGTCAATAAAAAAATTAAATTTGTTAATCAACGGCTTTAGTCTCAACACAAACTCTTAAAGCACTTAACAAATTGATTAATAGATAAAATTAAAGCATTATTGATAATTATTTAATTATATACACCCTAAAAGGGCGAGGATCGATTATGTCAGATGCCATTTTTCACGGTATTTTTTTTGAAAAGTTCCTATCCATTACTTATTACCAAACATTAATTGGTCTTGGGTTATTACTCATCTGTTTTTTTGTCATAATGAAACCATTACAAGACAAAAAAGTTAATTTTTCTGTACGCATGTTAGTTGGCTTGATACTTGGGGCGGTTCTTGGTCTGGGAATCCAATGGTCGGCAGGTTTTCCAAAAAGTTCAACAGTTTGGATGCAAGAGATTGCAACATGGTATGGTCTTTTTGGGCGTGCCTTTATTGCCTTTATACGTATGCTAGTGATTCCACTGGTATTTGTCTCAATTGTTAAAGTTATTATTGATTTTTCGGGAAAAAAGAATTTACCCCAAATAGCATTCCGTGGAATTTTTTGGTTACTTTTCACCACGGCAATCGCTTGTATAGTCGGCATTGTTTTAGCTAACGTTTTTGAACTCGGTGAAATAAGCTCAACATCAGTACATCACGCTCAAGCTAAACATTATACCAATATTATTGATACCTTCGTTAATCTGATCCCTAGCAATATTATCGGAGCCATGGCAAAAGAAAATATTGTAGGATTAGTTATCTTTTCAGCATTAATGGGGCTTGCCGCCAATAGAATGGAAAAGAAAAACCCTCAACCGATTGCCTTGTTTAAAACATTTATTGAAGCGCTATATAAAATTGTTATGTCAATTGCAATGACCATTATTAAATATATGCCGTATGCTGTCATTGCGTTACTCGCCCGTACAATCATATCTAATGGTATTCCTGCAATTGTTGAAGTATCAAGTTTTGTTGCAGCGGTTTATATTGCAACTCTCGTTATGCTTATCGTACATGTATTAATTGTCTTAATTCATGGTATTTCACCAGTAATGTTTATCAAAAAAGCATTAGGAACATGGCTATTAGCATTCACTAGCCGCTCGTCAGTGGGCACCTTACCAATGACTATTTCAACATTAACCGTCAGAATGGGGGTCAACACCGGTACAGCAAACTTAGTTGGCTCACTTGGCAGCACCATGGGTATGAATGGTTGTGCTGGATTTTTTCCTGCGTTATTAGCGGTAATGGTTGCGCATATGGTTGGAATAGATACCAATGTTCAATTTTACATTATGCTTGTAATAGTCGTTGTCATTGGATCAATAGGAATTGCAGGCATTCCAGGAACAGCAACCGTTGCAGCAACAGTGGTTTTATCTGGGATGGGAATGGTCGAATACTTCCCGTTAATTGGTATGGTACTCGCTGTCGATCCAATTATTGATATGGCTCGAACTTTAGCTAACGTATCGGGGGCAATGACCGCAGCGGTTGCCACAGATCGTGAAGTAGGATTGATGAATATGAATGTCTTTAACGATCCGAATGTCACTCTGGATAATGACAACGCCGAAGCTTAAGTAGCAACTATATATATTCAATAATAAAAGGACGCGATTAAGCGTCCTTTTTTAGGTTAATAAAACAATTCAAACCAATTAAAGTGATTTCAACCAATCAGAAACATCTTTACCTAATGTTTTGTGACGCATGGCATATTGAACAAACGTTTGTATATAACCAAGTTTATTACCACAATCATGACTTTGTCCTTTAATACAGTACGCATCGACAGGCTCTTCTTCAAGTAACATTGCAATGCCATCTGTTAATTGAATTTCACCGCCAGCACCTAATGGCGTTTTAGCAAGTAATGGCCAAATTTTCTCAGATAATACATAACGCCCAACCACAGACTGATTTGATGGCGCATCCTCAACCGACGGTTTTTCAACCACACTATACATCTGTGCCACATTCCCTGCGGCAAGTTCTTCACCACGACAATCGACAATACCATATGAAGACACTAACTCCTTAGGCACAGGTTCAACCATGATTTGACTATGTTTAGTTTCGTGATAATTATGAATCATGGCAGCTAAATTGTCACAAGTCAGATCGCTTTCATATTCATCAATAATCACATCCGGTAATACTACTGCAAAAGGTTCATCGCCCACTAAAGGATAGGCACATAAAACAGCGTGACCAAGCCCTTTAGCTAAACCTTGACGAACACTTGTTATCGTTACATGTTTAGGAAGTATACTTTGTACTTCTTGCAACAATTGACGCTTCACCCGTGCTTCTAACATGGCTTCTAATTCAAAACTGGTGTCGAAATGGTTTTCTATTGAATTTTTGGATGAATGCGTAACAAAAATGATTTCGGTAATACCAGCTGCAATACATTCATTAACCACATATTGAATAAGTGGTTTATCCACAACAGGTAACATTTCTTTAGGAATTGCTTTAGTTGCGGGTAACATGCGTGTTCCTAGACCAGCAACAGGGATAACCGCTTTTTTTACTTTACCCTTTAGGGAATTTTCAAAATTAAATGACATAATCATTCCTCAAAAAAATTAACGGCTAATACTATCATAATTTGCTTCCGTTGGACGACCATTAATAAATGGTATTTTTAACGCTCACAGACTTTAACATAAAAGGTATCAAAATAAGTGTATGAATAAATGCTCTCTACATCTTTTTTCGATCAAACTGGTCTAAAAAATTGAACCAATAGATTTTGGTATAGACCATGATCGCCTACTATAAAAATAGTATTGATAATCTGTAAAAAAACGAATGCGTTAGCAAATTTATATTGTTTTAGAAAATAAGTAAGTTAAATAGATGTTTATAACAATTAACAGCGAATTCCCAATTAGTTCAAATAAAAACAACTTATCAATATATGGAATAAAATGATGTGAATTACTATAAACAAATTCTTCCTAAAAACAGCGAAAACATCATATGTAATCAATCATAAAGTTAATAGCTAATAAAAAATAAGTTAAAAAATACCAATGTCGACTACAATGAATTAACCCTCTAATCCTTACAATTTTTTTGTATTAGTATTAGCTTGTCTCAATTTAATAACTTATCAAAAATCATTTTATGTAAATATTCATTTCAAAAAAAATAAGATCTGACGCAATATGAATTAATATATATTATTAAATATCCAACAGTTACTTGATTAAAAGCACAGTTCGTCAACTTGACGAACTGTGCTTTTATGAGAAAAATAGATTTATTTTAGAAGTAAATGTGAATGATAAATTATGTATATTTCGACTCACTACTCCATTTATAATCTATCGCTCACTTCATTAGCCGTATGGGTAATTGCTTTACCACCAGATTGAACATCTTTACCGACACCACTTACCGTATTACAACCCACGACAAACGTTGCCATAACTAACCCTAGCATTAACATTAACATTTTTCGGAACATATTAAATACTCCTCTAATTAATTACATGGTTATTTTAATGTAGCAAACGCTTCTGCTACTCGATGAATATTATGGTGATTTAAACCCGCCACACACATCCGTCCACTGCCCACCAAATAAACAGCAAAGTTATTTTTTAAATGTGTGACTTGTTCTTCAGAAAATCCAGTATAACTAAACATACCTCGCTGTTTGATCAGATAATCAAAATTGTTTTCGGGTACTAACTTATTTAGTAATTCAACAAGCTTTATTCGCATTGAAATAATACGTTCACGCATTGCAGTAACTTCATTAATCCATTGGGTTTTAAGTTCGACATTATTCAAAATATAACTAACAAGATGAGCACCATAGGCCGCAGGACTTGAATAATTTCGACGTACGGTTGCTTGAAGTTGTCCAAGTACACGATTAGCGACTTCGCCGTTATCACATAAAACGGATAAACCACCCACTCTTTCACCATATAACGAAAATGTTTTTGAAAAAGAGTTACACACAAAACCACATATTCCTAACTCTGCCACTCGTCTAATTGCATATGCATCATCTTCGATACTCTTACCAAATCCTTGATAGGCAATATCCATAAAGGGAATAAGATCGCGTGTTTTTAATATATCAATAACCTGATCCCACTGTGCATGTGTTAAATCGGCACCGGTTGGATTATGGCAACAAGGGTGTAGCAAAACAACGCTTTTAGCCGGTAATTGATGTAAAGTTTCAAGCATTGCATCAAACTTAACGCCACAAGTTTGTGAATCAAAATACGGATATTTATTTACCTTAAATCCAGCACCATGAAAAATGTCTATATGATTTTCCCATGTTGGATCACTGACCCAAACTTCTGATTTCGGAAAATAGCGAAACAAAAAATCAGCACCTATTTTTAATGCACCTGAACCACCTAAAGTTTGAATGGTTGCAATGCGTTTATCTTTAAGAGCGCTGTGTGCTTCACCAAATAGCAAACATTGAATAGCTCGACAATAATCAGGTAATCCACTCATCGGTAAATAAAGTGATGCAGTTTTATCGTTTTGATAGATAAAATCCCGTGCAACTTTTACACATGCTAATTGAGGTACAACACTGTTTTCATCATAATAATAACCGATACTTAAATTTGTTTTATTCATTCGGTTATCCTGATTAAACTCAGCAACTAATGATAAAATAGGATCCCCTGCGTACGACTCAACTTTTTCAAACATATTTGCAACCTAATTACACGGCAACTAATGATAAATAATTGTAGATTATTGCATCAACTCAATCGGCAATCAATCATTAAATAGAAGTTTACACGTTCTGGGTATGATTAATCATTCACTTGAATGATTAATGTAAAAAAAGATAAATATGGCAAGGCTTAAACGATAAAATTTCTTTAGATATTGCTGATCATAAAAGATGTTTGTCCACCTAAACGAGTATACTGACTACCTTATAGGATTATCTAAAAAAAGCGGAAATGAAGGGCGAAAATTCATGCAATTAAAAAGTAGTCACCAAGTGACTACACCAATTCGATTTGGGCACTAGGTATAAGTCCAAAATTTTTCAGAGTAAAGGATGTATTGCGTTTATTTTACAGCAATGACTTCAATTTCAACCTTAGCATCTTTGGGTATTCTGGCGACTTGTACGCAAGAACGAGCAGGAAACGCAGCATGATGTTCTGTAAAAAAGGCGTCATAAATTGCATTAACGACCGCAAAATCATTCATATCAGCTAAAAAAATGGTGGTTTTAACGATATCACTAACTTGATAACCCGCCGCCGTGATAATAGCTTTTACATTTGCTAAACTTTGTTTAGCTTGTTCTTTGACACAATCTGACATTTTACCGGTAACTGGATCTAACGGTATTTGTCCTGATGCAAATAACATATTACCCAAATCAACGCCTTGTACATAAGGTCCTATTGCTGCGGGTGCGTTATCTGTATTAATGATTTTTTTCATATCAATATCTCCTGTAATCATCTGCCCTTGCTAAAAAAATAAAGGGGAATATTATGCTAAGTTAATTTTCAACATTTGAACAGGAACACTATTTAGTGTCAAGTAAGAACAAAATTATGATCATGGGACTTCTTAAGATTTTCTGTTATGATAATCACAATTTTTTTGTTTATTGAGAGTTAACATGTTTGAGAATTTAACCGACCGTTTATCGCAGACATTCCGTAATATCAGTGGTCGAGGACGACTGTCTGAAGATAATATTAAAGAAGCACTACGTGATGTACGTATGGCATTACTTGAAGCCGACGTAGCACTTCCTGTTGTACGTGAATTTATTAATCAAGTAAAAGAAAAAGCCGTTGGTCTGGACGTTTCTAAAAGCTTAACACCGGGTCAAGAATTTATCAAAATAGTGCAGGCTGAACTCACATCGGCTATGGGTGAAGTTAATAGCACCCTCAATTTGGCAACACAGCCCCCCGCTGTTATTTTGATGGCTGGTTTGCAAGGGGCAGGTAAAACCACCAGCGTCGCTAAATTAGCTAAATTTTTAAAAGAAAAGCAAAAAAAGAAAGTGCTGGTTGTGTCTGCTGACGTCTATCGTCCGGCTGCAATTAAACAATTAGAAACGCTTGCAAAAGCCATTGATGTGGAATTTTTCCCATCGGATATTCACGAAAAACCAGTGAATATTGTTAATAAAGCCATTTCTCACGCTAAACTTCAGTTCTTCGATGTGTTAATTGTCGATACAGCGGGACGCTTACATATTGATAGCAACATGATGGATGAAATCAAAGAACTGCATCAGGCTATCAACCCAATCGAAACGTTATTTGTTGTTGATGCAATGACAGGGCAAGATGCCGCCAATACCGCAAAAGCCTTCAATGATGCTTTGCCACTTACCGGTGTGATTTTAACCAAAGTTGATGGTGATGCCCGTGGTGGTGCGGCGTTATCGATTCGTCATATTACGGGCAAACCGATTAAATTCTTAGGAATGGGAGAAAAAACAGATGCTTTAGAGCCATTCTTCCCAGATCGTATTGCTTCACGAATTTTAGGTATGGGAGATGTCATCTCCTTAATCGAAGAGTTGCAACAGAATGTTGATCGTGAAAAAGCAGAAAAAATTGCCAAGAAGTTAAAAAAAGGCGACAAGTTCGATTTTAACGATTTCCAAGATCAACTTAAACAGATGCGAAATATGGGTGGAATGGGAGCTATGTTGGCAAAACTTCCCGGTGCGGGGCAACTACCTGAACACATTAAAGCGCAAATGGACGATAAAATTACCATTAAAATGGAGGCGATTATTAGTTCAATGACGTTAAAAGAAAGAGCCAATCCTGAAATCATCAAAGGATCTCGAAAACGTCGAATTGCTAATGGATCAGGTACTCAAGTACAAGACGTCAACAAACTACTTAAACAGTTTGAAGATATGCAAAAAATGATGAAAAAAATGAAAGGCGGCGGCATGATGAAAATGATGCGCCAAATGAAAGGACTTATGGGTGGCGGAATGGGCTTCCCCCACCGCTAATAAGCTGATATCAACTCGCTTGTTATGCTTTAAACAAAGTATAACAAGCGATATTTACACGAGCATTGCGTATTAATCTGCGTAATGCTGGTAAAAACATTATGGATTAACCGATTTAATTTTAGTTGGTCGGCTCATTGTCAATACCGTCCCGATTGATGAAACAATAATAAATGTAATGGCTAACCATTGATAGCGCGTTAATTGCTCTTGCAAAACAATGAAGCCTGACAAAGCAGCAAAAACTGGCGACAAACTCATTAATGTACTAAATGTTTGAGCGGGTAATCTTGGCAACGCTATCATATCTAATCCATAAGGAATGGCCGACGCCAATAATGAAACCACAAACACTAAAGGAAGAAGTTCCAAAGAAAACATAGCACTCCCACTATCCCACACACCAATAGGAAATACAAATAACGACGCTATCAAAGACCCTATCGCAACACTTGATGAACCATATAATGCCCCAGCTTTACGCCCAAAGACAATATAACATGCCCAACCTGAACCGGCTAATAATGCCATTAAAATGCCAACGGGATCTAAATCACCAGAAGCTTGATGAATCGGTAAAAGTATCGCAAGCCCGATAACTGCAACGCCTAACCAAATAAAATCAACTAACCGACGCGAATAACACATTGCGACAACTATCGGTCCAGTAAGTTCTATCGCAACGGTAATACCAAGCGGAATTCTGGCAATGGCACTATAAAAAGCCAAATTCATGCAACCGGTTGCTACACCATATAAAAACACATACTTAAAAGCTTGTTTAGTAATGGGTTTACGCCATGGTTTAAAAATAATGATAAGCATCAAGGATGAAAAAGTTAATCGCCAAGCAGTCATCCCTTCAGGGCCTAATACCGGAAAAAGATATTTGGCCATAGATGCACTTGATTGTAACGAAATCATAGAGATAAAAATAATAAAGACCGGCCAAGATCGTTTAAACATGCCTAATTACCTTGTTAATATAATCAGAAAAAATTGCTCGTCATTTCACAACATACGATGAAATCTAAAGAAATCAATTTTTGATCATTGCTAATGATGATTTAATATAAAATGTCCATATAAGTACGAGTAGGAATGTTTTCAATCCATACTTCGATTTAACTCCTGTCAATTTTCTCTTTTTACTGAGAGCAATGCGAGATCTTGCAATGCTTTTTTATAGGGAGAGTCTGGCAGGATAGCAATCACATCAAAAGCCTTTTGGGCTTCTTGCTGTGCTATTTGTAAAGTATATTCAAGTGAACCACACTCATTCATGATCTGCAAAATACGATCCAACAAATGTCGCCCGTTTCCTTGCTCGATGGCTTGACGAATCAACTTGGCTTCCTCAGCATTTTGACAATGACGCATCGCATGTAACAATGGTAAAGTTGGTTTGCCTTCATTAAGATCATCACCCAAATTCTTACCTAAGGTTTGATTACTATCAGCACTATAATCTAATAAATCATCAATAATTTGGAAGGCCGTACCTAAATATTTTCCATATTCTTGTAAGGCAAATTCTTGTTCTGCATTGGCGCCAGCTAATACCGCTGCCGAATGAGAAGTTGCTTCAAACAAACGAGCGGTTTTACGATAAATGACTTCTAAATATTGTTCTTTAGTAATATCGGGATCATTACAATTGATTAATTGTTGCACTTCACCTTCAGCAATCACATTTGTTGCTGCCGACATAATAGTTAAAACTTTGAAAGATTCAGTCCGTACCATCATTTGGAAAGAACGCGTATAAATATAATCACCAACTAAAACACTGGCTGCATTACCAAATAATGCATTCGCGGTTGACTTTCCACGCCTGAGATCGGACTCATCAACGACATCGTCATGTAATAATGTAGCAGTATGAATAAATTCAATGAACGCAGCGGCAACGATGTGCTTGTCACCTTGATAATTAAGTGCTTTGGCAACTAACAACGCAATAATAGGGCGAATACGCTTACCGCCACTACTAATAATATAATTACCTAATTGATTAATAAGCACAACATCCGAACTAAGCTCCGCCTGAATTGCCTCATTAACTTTAACTAAGTCATCTTTTACAAGATCGAGTATTTGACTCATTGAAGGATTATTCATCACCCAAACCACTAAAAAAATAGATATTTAATTGCTATTATCTGATAAATATTGCCGAGCAACAAGGTGTTGGATTAGCATATTTTAAAAAAGACTACAAATGATAAGCATTTTCATTTAGAATGATTACCCTAAGTTAAACATGATAATTGTTATGAAAATCAATTTTGATATAGACATTAGCAACGAAAAAGCGCCTCAATCGCCAACACATATCAAACCCAAGAGTGTTTATTTATTCACGTCACTTTCGATTGTGTCACATCTATTTTTACTGGCGTTGCTGTTCAGCCCTATGCTTTTTGCCAAAAATATCATCGTTGATGAAGGTGACAACTCAATTAAAGCGATCATGATTGATATATCGCAAATGGCAGCGCCTGAACAATCATTAGTTGAAAATACACCTGATATCAAAGGGGTAAAAGAAAGTGACATTATCGATAATAAACCAATACCAGAACCGATAGTTGAGCCAGTTATTGAAACCCAAATGACTAATGAAGAAAAACCGGAACCTATCGTTGAAAAAAAACCGGAAGTCATGCCCGAAAATAACATTGTCATCGAGCAAAAACCGAAACCGAAGCCAAAACCCAAACCAAGAACGGAATCCAAACCGATTCAAAAAGAGTCTCGTCAGCAAGTCAGACAAGAAGTGATCACGGATAACTTTGCCAAAACAGCCGTCGCATCTTCCATTTCTGATAGCCGTCAACATTCGGGTAATCCCTCGCCAATTAGTCGTAATCAGCCAGAATATCCTCGTCGGGCACTTGATATGCGCATAGAAGGCTATGTCGTTGTACTCTTTGATATCAATAGTAATGGGCGGGTCGAAAATATTCGAATTATCGAAACCAAACCGAACAATATTTTTAATCGTTCAGTTATCACAGCGATGAAAACGTGGAAATACGAAGGTAAAATAGCAAAAGATTTAAAAATAAAAATAATTTTTAATCGGGATAAATCAATCAGATTAGATAATTAATCGTCTGAACAGTTTCTTAAAATAATAAAATACGATTTTATTATCTATAATCAAAACAAAAGCAATAATCACAGTTTGAAGATTATTGCTTTAGCGATAAGATTATTGATCCGATAACATCAATTTTTCGATTTGCTCTGGTTCTTTTGGCACATCACTGGTCAATACTTCATTACCCGATGTTGTGATTAAAATATTATCTTCTATACGAATACCAATACCTTTATAACACTCCGGCACATCTGCATCGTGATTGATGTAAAGCCCCGGCTCAACAGTCAACACCATACCCGGCTCTAAAATACGATCCCTTCCACTACCGACATCATGTACATCAATGCCGAGCCAATGCCCTAAACCATGCATATAAAATGCGGTATAAGCTTTATCAGCAATGAGCGAATCGACATCCCCTTGCATAATGCCTAATTTAACTAAGCCCGTCACCATTGTTTTAACAACATGATCATTTACTTCCATAATCGATGTTCCGGGTTTAAACAGATCAATTGCTTGATATTGAGCAGCTAAAACAATGTGATAAATATCCCGTTGCGCTTGGCTAAATTGACCATTAACAGGAAAAGTCCGTGTTATATCCCCTGCATAATATTGATATTCACAGCCGGCATCGATTAACACTAAATCACCCTCGTTTAAAAGCGCACTGTTATTTTCATAATGCAATATACAACCATTGTTTCCGGCTCCTACAATTGTATTATAGGAAGGAGAACGCGCACCATGCCAGGCAAATTCATGTAAAATTTCTGCCTCTAACTGATATTCATACATCGAAGGTTTACAGCTACGCATGGCTCGACAGTGGGCTTGGGCACTAATTTTACACGCTTGACGTAAAAGGTCTATTTCAAAATTAGATTTAAACATCCGCATTTCATGCACAATAGGACGCCAATCAATCACACTACTGGGTGCTGAAAGCTTAAATCTTGCACCTTGTTTTAAAATCGTAAGGGCTTTTTTGACAATCGTGTCAGCATAATCATATTGCAAATCAGCATGATAAATTGCCTGTTTACCATTCAACAACTCAGGCAAAATAGTATCAATTTTATCAAAAGGATGCGCTTCATCAACGCCAAGGGTTTCTAACGCAGCTTGCTGCCCTAAACGATAGCCTGTCCATGTTTCAGCCAGAGGGTCTTTTTTACGATTAAACAGCACATATCGAACATGATTATCTTGTTGTTTAATCATCACTAATACGGCTTCGGGTTCATCAAAACAGGTAAAATACCAAAAATCACTATTTTGCCGATAAGGATAATGCGTGTCATTGCTTCTGACGACTTCGGGTGAGGCAAAAAAAAGTGCGACGCTGTTAGGTTGCATCTGCGAAAGAAGCTTTTCTCGACGAGAAAAAAGCTCTTTTTTGGTATCGATATTTAGCATAGTGATAACCTTTTAAAAACAAGTTAATATTAATGAATGGTTGGTGCGATATCAGCCTCATTAAATTCATCAAAACAGAGAATCGAAGTCATGCGAACATACTCTTTGATCTCTTCAAATGCAAAGCCTAACTCTTGCTGATCTTCGTTTTCATCGTAACCTAGCTTCACAATTTGCCTTAAATCATAAATTGCTTCACCTACATCACCTTGAATACGATTTAATTTTGGTTGAACTAATCCAATCCCTAATAAAAAATGGTTAACCCAACCGACTAAATCATCTATTTGTGAAAAAAGATCATGTTCGTTAAGTAGCAATTGAAATTCAAAATCATCATCCAAAAATTGTTGCTTGGTAATACAATAAAGTTCCACCATTTTCTTATTTAAAGATTCTGGTATTTTTTGCCCATTATTGAGCATATCTTCAACTAAAGGGCGCCAACTTTCATCATGATTGCCTCCGGCTAAAATACCCGAAATAAAACCATGTAATTCAGCAGCAGTAATACCCATTTTATTTAAGTTTAATTCATGATTAAGTTCATCATAATTTACAGTTTTGGTCATTAATGTCACCCTGATTTTGTCATATCAATAAAAAGCACTCTGCACTTTCATTAATTATTAGTATATAATCCACAACTAGCTATAAATAATAAACAGGTTACTAAGCTTTATAAAGGAATTATTTTGAATATTGTAAGATTTGTGATGAAATTTTCCCTTCTCCTTCTGGCGTTTGCTATATCATTAACTGCTTGTAGTTCATGGTTATCTAACAAAGGCACTATCATCCTTGACGTGCAGAACAAAACCCAAACATTCATAACAAGTCACGATTTACCTCATAATTACCAATTAGGTAATGGTGAAGAAGAACTTCAACGATTTGAAACATTTTGCAGTAAAGAAATAAAAGAGTCACAACTTGATGGAAGTGAAGAAATTGTTTTTGAAAATATAAAGCGTGGTATACATGGAGAAGTAGAATTTAAAAAATGTAGTGATAGAATCACTCGAATTTACCGTTATTGAGAAATATGGATATAACAACTATATTTTGATTTGAATAAGATTAACTAAATTTCCAAAGATCGATTAAATGTTACTAGCCATTAAGGCGGTTTTTATTTATATTGGTCGCGTAAATGAAAATATTTTTAGGAGTAGAATTATTATGTATAAACAAGATGTAACCATTACCGCACCAAATGGTCTCCATACCCGCCCTGCTGCACAATTTGTAAAAGAAGCAAAAAACTTTAATGCTGAAATTACCGTCACATCCAATGGTAAAAGTGCTAGTGCTAAAAGTCTATTCAAACTACAAACACTTGGTCTAACACAAGGTACCACCATCACCATTTCAGCAGAAGGCGAAGATGAAAAAGAAGCGGTAAATCATCTAGTTAAATTAATTCCTGAATTGGAATAATTAGCTCCAAAATGCGATAAAGAACAGATTTAAAATTGAATAAGGATTAAATGTTATGGTATCAGGTATACTTGTTTCCCCCGGTATCGCTTTTGCAAAAGCGCTATTATTAAAAGAAGAACCTATTGTTGTTAATAATAGGGCAATTCCAGATAACAAAATTGATGCTGAAATTGCGCGTTTTAAAGATGCTCGTCAAAAATCCAGCGAGCAATTAAATGCGATAATGGAACGAGCAAAATCCACATTAGGCGAAGATAAAGCTGCTATCTTTGAAGGGCATATTATGCTTTTAGAAGATGAGGATTTGGAGCAAGAAGTTATTTCTCGTATACAAAGCAAGCATTCAACCGCTGATGCCGCTGTCCAATCAGTATTTGAAACTCAAGCTAAAGAGCTTGAAAACTTAGACGATGAATACTTAAAAGAGCGTGCTGCTGATATTCGTGATATTGGCAAACGTTTACTCAAAAATATATTAGGGATTGAAATTGTCGATTTAAGTGCTATTAGTCAACCTTGTATTTTAGTTGCAACAGATCTTACTCCATCTGAAACTGCACAACTAAATCTAGATATGGTACTTGGTTTTATTACTGATGCAGGTGGACGTACATCCCATACTTCAATTATGGCTCGTTCATTAGAAATTCCGGCAATTGTTGGTACATCAAATGCAACACAAACAATTAAACAAGGTGATTTTGTTATACTTGATGCTATAAATAACGCCATTTATATCAATCCTGATCATACTACCCAAGAAAAACTCAAACAAGTTCAAGCAAAATATATTGCCGACAAAGAAGAGTTAGCAAAATTAAAAGACTTACCTGCCGTCACGCTTGATGGTCACCAAGTTGAAATTTGTGCGAATATTGGTACGGTGCGTGATATCGCTGGTGCGGATCGCAACGGTTATGAAGGTGTTGGTCTTTATCGTACTGAATTTTTATTTATGGATCGTGATGCCTATCCTAACGAAGACGAACAATTCAAAGCTTACAAAGAAGTAGCCGAATCAACGAATGGTTTATCTGTTATTGTCAGAACAATGGATATTGGTGGCGATAAAGATGTACCTTACATGCATTTACCAAAAGAAGAAAACCCATTCTTAGGTTGGCGAGCAATTCGTATCTGTTTAGATCGTAAAGAAATACTCCATGCACAGTTACGCGCAATATTACGCGCATCAGCATTTGGTAAATTACGTATCATGTTCCCGATGATCATATCGGTTGAAGAAATTCGTATCTTAAAATCTGAAATTAATATCCTCAAAGAACAACTAACTGCCGAAGGTAAAGCGTTTGATAAAAATATCGAAGTTGGTGTAATGATTGAAACGCCTGCGGCTGCTGTCATTGCTCATCATTTAGCGAAAGAAGTTGATTTCTTCAGTATTGGAACCAATGATTTAACACAATACACATTAGCGGTTGATCGTGGTAACGAATTAATTTCACATCTTTATAATCCACTTTCACCATCTGTCTTAACACTGATTAAGAAAGTCATTGATGCTTCGCACAAAGAAGGTAAATGGACTGGTATGTGTGGTGAGCTTGCTGGTGATGAACGAGCAACGATTTTATTACTTGGTATGGGACTTGATGAATTTAGCATGAGTGCAGTATCAATTCCTAAAATCAAAAAATTAATTCGTAATACACATTTTGAAGAAGCGAAAAAACTTGCAGACAATGTGCTAGAAAAAGCAACTTCTAAAGAAATTATGGATTTAATCGAAAAATATAACGCTGAAAAGCAAATTTGTTAGGAGAAAATAATGGGGTTATTCGATAAATTGAAGCAATTCATCAAATCTGATGATAGCAATGATAGCATCGAAATTATTGCACCTCTGAGTGGCGAAATCGTTAAAATCGAAGATGTACCAGATGTCGTTTTTGCAGAGAAAGTCGTTGGTGATGGTATTGCAATTAAACCTGCTGGTAATAAAATTGTTGCACCACTAAACGGTAGAATTGGCAAAATTTTTGAAACTAATCATGCGTTTGCTATTGAATCAGATGAAGGTATTGAGCTATTTGTACACTTTGGCATTGACACTGTTGAATTAAAAGGCGAAGGTTTTACCCGTATCGCTGAAGAAGGTCAACAAGTAAAAGTTGGTGACACCATTATCGAATTTGATTTACCACTACTTGAAAGTAAAGCAAAATCAGTGTTAACACCTGTTGTCATTTCTAATATGGATAGTATTGTCGAACTGACAAAACTTTCTGGTACCGTAGAAGCAGGTAAAACACCTGTTATGCGCGTGAAAAAATAATCATAAAAAAACCTTCAGTTTTACTGAAGGTTTTTCTGCTCAATTCATTAACTGTCTAAAGTTAAATCAGTTTAACGCCACTTTTTATATTGATTAATCAAATTATTTGTTGAATCGTCATGTGAAGTTACTGGCGTATCACTTGCTAATTCGGGTAAAATTCGACCAGCTAATTGCTTACCTAACTCAACACCCCATTGGTCGAAACTGAATATATTCAGAATAATACCTTGAGTAAAGATTTTATGCTCATACATCGCAACTAATGCACCCAAGCTATACGGAGTAATTTTCTTAACTAAAATTGAATTAGTCGGTTTATTTCCTTCAAACACTTTAAACGGAACAATTGCTTTAACCTCATCAAGCGTTTTTCCAGCAGCCATAAATTCTTGTTCAACTTGTTCTTTGGTTTTACCAAATGCTAATGCCTCAGTTTGAGCAAAAAAGTTAGATAATAATTTAGGATGATGATCACCAACTGGATTATGGCTAATTGCTGGCGCAATAAAATCACACGGAATAAGTTTAGTACCTTGATGAATTAATTGATAAAATGCATGTTGACCATTGGTCCCTGGTTCACCCCAAATGATTGGGCCAGTAGTATAAGTTGTTTTATGACCATTACGATCGACACTTTTACCGTTTGATTCCATATTGCCTTGTTGAAAATAGGCAGCAAATCGATGCATATACTGGTCATAAGGTAAAATGGCTTCAGTCTCAGCACCATAAAAATTATTATACCAAATCCCAATTAAGGCTAATAATGCAGGAATATTTTTATCAATTGGTGTATTTTGGAAGTGTTTATCCATGGCATGGCCACCAGCCAAAAATTGTTTAAAATTATCAAATCCAATGGATAAAACAATCGATAAACCAATCGCAGACCAAGAAGAGTAACGACCGCCTACCCAATCCCAAAATTCAAACATATTTGCCGTATCAATACCAAATTTTTCAACTTCTTTGGCATTAGTGGATAACGCAACAAAATGCAAAGCAACAGCTTTATCATCTTTAGCTGCATCAAGTAACCAAGAACGTGCCGTTTGTGCATTAGTCATGGTTTCTTGTGTAGTAAATGTTTTTGATGCTACTAAAAACAAGGTTGTTTCAGGATTTAAGCCTTTTAATGCTTCAACAATATGAGTTCCGTCAACATTTGAAACAAAATGCATGTTTAAATGATTTTTATAAGGACGCAACGCTTCGGTAATCATGACAGGCCCAAGATCTGAACCTCCAATTCCGATATTTACCACATCAGTTATCGCTTTACCGGTATACCCTTTCCACTCACCGCTAATAATTTTATTACTGAATGATTCCATTTTTGCTAATACCGCATTGACATCATCCATCACATTTTTGCCATCAACATAAATAGGGGTATTCGATACATTACGTAAAGCAACATGTAAAACAGCACGATCTTCGGTGCGATTAATTTTTTCACCACTATACATAGCTGAAATTGCACCTTTAAGATCACATTCATCAGCAAGCTTATAAAATATTGCTAAAGTCTCTTGCGTAATACGATTTTTAGAAAGATCAACCAAAAACTCATCCTCAAACGGAATACTGAGTTTTTCAACTCGTTTTGGCTCTTCTTTTAAAATCTGCGCAATGGTTTTATTTTGATGCTTTTGATAACTTGCTTGAAGGGATTTCCAAGATGAAGTGGTAGTTGGATCAATTGATTTTAACATAACTCATTCCTTAAATAATAAAGCACTCTATCCATAATATAACTATGCCTAAAATGATGCAAGATAAGGATCTTTTATCTTTTATTTTCGAATTAAGTACACTGACCAATTGACTAAAGCACCGATCCATAATCGTTTTAAACGACTTTTTATTTGATTAATGTAACCTTAATCATCTTCTATTTTAGGAATACATGGAGACAAAAACTGATCTTTTTCTTTTTTTATTTTCCCTCTAGCTAAGACATATACTTCAAATTCATTAAATTTATCCGAAGATTCATCGTTTTTAACATACAATAAACCATATGAGCCTTGAGAAATTTTTGCTACATATTGATATAACTCAAAAATTTCTGCTACATCCTGAGAATAATGATTAGTATTCCCACTAAACAAAAGCTGACAACAATCATTAACCTTATGAATTTTAATAAATCCTGTACTATTTTCAAATTCATGTTCTTATATGAATAAAGTAAGTTTATTTAGAATTGAATTCATCTCATTTTCATTGTTTTCGTATGTAGAATTTCTTAATGATATCCACCCATAATATTCGATCATTTTATTACCTTATTTTTTAGTTAAGAAGTTTAGTATCTATAATGACTTTTACATCATAACGATTACTATATTCATATAATTTATTTATTACTGATTTTACTGGTTCACCCTCAAAATGATAGTATACAGAACGGTTAGTTTCTTTAGCTGCTTCAAATGTTGCTTTCATTTTAGATCTTACACTTTCATTTAATTGCTTTAGGGGGGGGTTGTTTGAGCTATATATAAATCACTAATCACATCAAACTCTCTTGTATCATTAGCAAATCTTACCCTTGACACACCATTTAATCTTATCGCTAAAGCATCAGCTGCTGCATGTGGCTTGTTTACTTTTATCATGTCCACCAAAGTATCGGCTCACTTCTTTTAATAATACTTCTAAATTCAACCACTAAAAATTTGGTTGAATTTAGTATGGTCAATGATCACTTTTCAAAGTAGATTAATAGTGAGCATTACAACTACTCCTTTAGATAATCACATACAATATTGTGTGGTTTTTTATATTCTGCCGATTTATAAAGCACTAGTGACATTAACATTCATGATAATTTGTAATATTAGATTTTCTAACTAGATAGATTTAATTTTGATATACAAGTTTTTGGGGGCTTCAGGAAAATACTTAAACAAAGCAGGACAAAGCCAGTCTTCCATATCAAATTCTTTCGAGTAATACCAGTTACCAGCATTATCAGATCTTCGCCATTCTAAACAAAGATCGGTATCAGGGAAGTAATCTTTAGAAAAGATTAAAATAAATCCTTTTTCAGCATTTGGGATTGATTCAGTGGCTTTATCAATTAAAGTATCTGCGCCAGAAACAAAAGGCTCTTGTAACAAGCCTACCTTTTCATCATCAAAGACCCACATATCAAGATATTTATATGGTTTTATAATATTAATTGAGTTCATGTATTTTCCCTTTATGGAAACATTCGTAAAATATTCATGAGCGCGAAGAAAATTTTGGAGTTAGGAGTCCAAATTGGTAGCTTTTCGTGACCAATAAATAAAAAATTGGAGTCGTATTTCAAGTCATCATCAGAAATACCTTCTTTCCTAATATCAATTAACTTCTCTATACTATCTAATTTTAATTGATAGATACTATTATTATGATAACTAATATATGTTTTCAATAAATTTAATGAAAACTTATAATCTTCATTTATCATTTTATTATTAAGCCTACGAATATTAATAAATTATCTACGCAATTTATTAATATTCGTTACAGCTAATTCCATTCTTCTTCGAGCTGAAATATTAGCCGAATGAATTTTTATTTTTGGAGGTTCAAAGTTTTTCATAACTATAGCATTCTCTATCCACAAAAGAACATCATAACCAGTACCTCTTTTATCATCCCCTAAATCATGATCTAAACTAATTTCTTCTACAAAACCAGTTTTTAATAAATTTATCATTTCATCAGGCCAATATACTTGAATCCATCCATTTGGAGGCTTTCGAATATCATCTAAAAATATTTTCATAATTATTCAATAATTAGATAAAGAATCATAATATGCTATTAACTCTTCAAGCAATAAATCAAGTTCCGCACCATCTTTTCTGAAAAAACCATCTTTTAACTTACCTCCCGATAAAACAACAGAATAGAAATTATCTTTACTCCGTTGACCATCTAACTTAATAATAACGGATGCACCATCTTCTGCTATCGCTTCAATATTTTTCCAATAACACTCTAATTTAAAATTATTTTTCATATTTCAAAGCCCTTGATATATCTTCAATTTCTCTTAATTTTCCGGTTGCTACATCATCTATTACTTTTCGAATTTGTACAGGTGACAAATTCATATTATTTTTATTTACTAATTGTTCAACAACTGTTTGTGCAGTGCGTTTGTTACCATCATTAAATAAATGTCGCCCTGCAATATCCCTTATAGCTACAGCAATTTTGTCATAAAAATTTTCTCTATATGACATATTAGCAAGTATTGTCTCTATTTCACCTGTTAATGTATGACTTCCTCCATATGATTTATTTATGTTTGATATTTCTTCAATACTTAATTCCTTAAATGATGAAACGACAAAATCAGTTACTTTTTCAGTATTATACCAATTCCCTTCTACTTCAACTGTTTCAATTTTATAATGTACCTTGGTTCTGACTTCAGTGCCGGTTATTTTGATGCGGGCGTATTTTAATAAGCGTAGTGAACGGGTTAAGGGTTCGGCTAAGCCGCCGGCTATTATTCCTTCTAAACTGTTTTTTAATCGTCCTTCTGCAAAACTATCGTCTGGTTTGGCTTGTAAATATTCGGTTATTGGGTTAGCCAGTTCGGGAAATTCTTGTACTAAGTTTGACAGGCGTTCTTCATGGGGACTAAATACCGTAAAATCTGTGACACTGCCTGCTATCATCCCTTTTACCCACGAGCCTACATTTTTCAAGGGTTTTATAAATTTGGTTGCCCTTACCGCCGGTATAAACCCGACAATAAATTGACTGACACCATGTGTTATCCCACCAGAGATAGTCTGTGGTGCTGATACCTCAGGCATTTGTATAGGATTGGGCGCCTGACCAATCGGTTTATCACTGATAATTTCTGCATGCACTCGAGCAAAAAATAGCGGAGATACCGGATTAATTAAGGTGCTATCCCATAATAAATCGAGTGTACTTTGCCCTGCATCTCGTAAACCACCCAATATCTGTAAGGGGACATCTTGATACCAGGCTCGGTGCTGTGTTTGGCGGTCAAAGATGACATCCACTAATTTTATATCCGGCTCAAGATTGACGTAAGCGTGTCCTCGACTATCAAGTTGACCCTGATAAATCATTCGTTGATTACTGTTATTAAATAACGTAAAAGATTGATTCGGTAAGTTTTCGACACTGAATTCTATCCAGTTATCATCATCAAAGAAAAACAACTCCCGTTCCCGTATTTCTGCAGGGGTTAATTTACGTGGCGCTTTGTTGCTCGGTAGTCTTAAAAAATTGGTTTGAGGCGGTAATAATCCACAATCAAGCGTAAGCGGTTTTTCAATTAACAACGCCCGACCGGTTGTCAGGGCTTCTGTTAAGGCTTGCGTGACTTTGGCATTATCATGACCATAGTGATTATTGCCATAATATAACCCCAAGTTTTCCAGTGTAGGGTAAAGCTGTTGACATTGTTCAGGATGTTGAACGCAATGAGCAATAGCTTCATCTTGTGCAGCGCTGTAATCGTAACGAACGGTGTTATAACCGGATGCCTGTAACTGTGTTTTGGGAAACTCATAAAACCCATACTGGGCTAACAGACTTTCGGGGGCTTTCTTTTGTAGTGCCAGCCACTCTTTTTGAGTAATCAATTTATAACATTTCATACAGCTTGTTGTTCTCTATCCCTTATATACCAAATCCGTAATGCATAAGCTTAAACTGACGATTTAAAGCTAACATTTTGCATTTTATGGTTTTATTTTGCATTTTTATATAAAACCATTTTTTTAGGATAGATTATTTTTTGACAGGCGACAAGCTTTTTTTTTCTTTTTTGGAAACAAATACGCAATTTATTGGAAATAATTACCCGTTATTTTTTTAATCTCAATAAACAAATTCTAATTATAAATCATTAATCAAATGGTGTTACACAAGCAATAACCGATAAAAGTCAGAATAATGAATTTATTTCTGGCTCTTTTAATCTGGGTATAATTTCTTTATGTTCGGTTTAATCATCAATTGTTAAATTACGCGTCGTTAAATCAAATGGTGTTAATTGATAGACATAATAGTTAAGCCAATTGCTGAACAATAAATAAGCGTGACTACGCCATGTAGCTTTAGGGGTTAAGTCTGGATTATTATGAGGAAAATAATTTTCTGGGATAGTAGGCTGAATGCCAGCTTTAAGATCACGAAAATATTCATTGGCTAAAGTAAATGAGTCATATTCAGGATGCCCGGTAACAAATGCCATCCGTTTATCTGCTGTTGCCATTAAATAAGGCCCAGTGATATCTGAATCTGCCAGTATTGAAAGATCGGTATAATTTTTTATTTTTTCAATCGGAAAATCTGCATACCGTGAATGCGGCGCTAAAAAAGAGTCATCGAATCCTCGGGTTAAAATGGCATTAGGTTGTAAAATCTGATGCTGATAAACCCCAGATAATTTATGTGATCGTGTAAATTTTGGTAAATCATAAAGTACATTCAATGCGGCTTGTACTGCCCAACACACAAACATGGTTGAGGTGACATGTTCTTTTGCCCATGTGATAATTTCAACTAATTTTGACCAATAGACTACATCCGTAAAGGCCACTTTTCCTAACGGTGCGCCAGTGATAATAAGCCCATCAAAATTTTGTTCACGTATATCGTCAAAATCACAATAGAAACTATTTAAATGTTCTACTGGCGTATTTTTAGATTCACGCTGATCAATACGTAATAGTTGAATATCGACTTGTAATGAGGAGTTAGAAAGTAGTCGTAAAAATTGGTTTTCTGTCTCTATTTTTTTAGGCATAAGATTAAGAAAGAGCAGTTTTAGCGGACGAATTTCTTGTGTATTTGCACGAGAAGATGTCATGATAAAAATATTTTCTTTACGAAGTACATCAACGGCTGGTAATGAATCAGGAATACAAATAGGCATAGCAAAAACTCCTAATAATCAACAATCTTTTAAAACTTAAAATAGACGTCTAGAAATCTGTATAGCTAAATATAAGATGTTTTAGATTATTTGTCGAGGTTTTTATTTTGATTAGCTAAATCCAATATCTCAAAGAAAATCATGATACTACTATATACGAATAACGTTAAATTCGCATTGGTCTTTTTTAGATTGGATAATTAACAACAGTAAGGAAACAGTTAAAAAGCCCGTGTATCGGTGCGCCATGAGTCAGCGGTTAACGCTTCGCCAAAATAGCTATTAACGAGTTTTTGCGTGATATCACTAAGTGGCGAGGCTAACACTTCGGCGGTATTCCCGTATTCAACAAGTTCGCCTTTGTGCATCACTAAGATTTGATCACTAATATGCTTCATCATCCCTATATCTTGAGTCACATAAATATAAGAGATGTTATGCTCGGCTTGTAATGACAACATCAAATTAACAATCTGTGAACGCATCGAGATATCTAATGCGGCTAACGCTTCGTCTAAAATAATAACTTTAGGTTTTAGAATTAATGCTCTCGCTAGGGCGACCCGTTGTTTTTGCCCCGATGCCATCACCGCTGGATAATAAGAAGCATGTTCAGGCAGTAACCCAACTTGCTTTAATACGTCGCTTATCATTTTTTCACGTTCAAACGCATCGTAATGTGTATTGTGTTTGAGTGGAATTTCAAGCAATTGACCAATGCGAAGTCTTGGATCAAAAGAGCTTTCAACATGTTGAAAAATCATGCGAATAAGTTGACAACGGTAACTATAATCGCCGTATTCGACTTTTGTGCCATCAATCCAAATATCACCACTATCCGGTTTGACCATTCCAACTAACATTTTAGCTAATGTTGATTTACCCGATCCATTTTGCCCAATAATAGCTAGAGTTTTTCCTTCATTGATCGAAAAAGATATCGGTTTAACAGCATCAATGTATAGATGCCCCAAAAATCCTTTAGGAATTTTAAATTGCTTTGACAAATTACGCACTTTTAAAATTGGGTTCATGGTTTAGTCCTGGTATTGATACTTTTACTCATCAGTATTTAAAGGAAAATGACAAGCAACAAAGTGATCTTTAATTTGGATTAATTCGGGTGCTTGAATACATTTTTTTTGTGCATAAGGACAACGTGGGCCCAATCGACAGCCAATAGGTAAATGTTCAAGTGACGGAATAACACCCGGTAAGGTATTTAATGGGCTTTTATGTGGCATTGCCTTACCAAAATCTGGAATGGCGTAAATGAGCGCCTGTGTATAAGGGTGATAAGGCGATTTAATTAAATCTTCGCTATCCGCCACTTCAACCGTCTGTCCACAATACAATACATTAATTCGATCTGTCCACCTTGTAATCATTTGTAAATCATGGCTAATAAGTAAAATCGTGGTGCCCATATTTTGATTCATGCTAGCCAGTAGCCTAAAAATTTGGGCTTCTGTCGTGGCTTCCATAGCATTAGTCGGCTCATCGGCAATGAGTAATTTAGGTTGATTGGCCAATGCAATGGCTATCATGACTTTTTGACATTCACCTTCTGTCAGTTCAAATGGATAAGACTTTAATATTTCTTTATGCTCTTTGATTCCAACCCGATGCAATAGTTCAATCGCACGATTTTTACGCCAAAATAGCCGTTGCCACCAATGACCTTTAAAGGTGCGTCTAGGTATTGCCTCAATCAGTTGTTGCCCAATTTTCATTGATGGATCTAAACATGATTGTGGTTCTTGGAATATCATGGAAATATTCGCACTAATAACTTTACGGCGTTGTTTAGGCGTAAGTTTTAATAAATCAATATTATTAAAATGAAAGCGATCTGCCGAAATTTTCCAATTGTGATTGGTGATCCCTAAAATCGCTTTGGCAATTAAGCTTTTACCAGAACCAGATTCGCCTACTAATCCTCGAATTTCACCTTCTGATAATCTAAGGTTAACCCTGTCGATAGCACGTAACAGACCGTCAGGAGTAATAAACTCAATCGTTAAATTACGAATATCTAACAATGCCATGATTAATGCCCTGCTCGTCGACCATTTAATCCAAAGTTTAATAAATAAACAAAGATAATGGTAGCTGAAACCGCAATTCCGGGGGATAAAAAGGCTAAATAATTGGTACCAATAATGTCTTTCATTTTAAACATCATCATCCCTAAATCGGGTCTGGAGGTATCGTTAGCAAATCCTAAAAAGGTGATGCTGGTAATGGCTAAGATAATTGAACTAAATAACGATACAATTTCAGTTAAATAGACCGGCAGAATATTAGGCAAAATATAGTGATTTAAAATCGTTATTTTGGATAAACCATCAAGCCGATAAGCCGTGATATAAGTTTTATTCCACTCCTTAATCACTCGTTGATGGATATTGTATATAAATCGTGGTGAATAAGATAACCCAATGATTAACAACATATTGGTTATGTCATCTTCAAATAACATACTGACAACGATAACCCCCAATAAAGGTGGTACGACCATAAAAAATCGGAAAATCAATAAAATAAAAGATCGTAGAAATGGAATAAAGAACATTAAATAATTAATTAATCCTGCAATCACAACAACATAAAATACCGCTTTTAGCGTCATCGATAAGGTTGAGCGATAACCAATTAATAAGTAATCAAAAATATCTTGTCCTTTAGCATTGGTGCCTAAAATGTGATTAATATCGCCATTTATAAACCATGCTGGCGGTAAGGAACTTGCATAAATAGGATCTAAATGAGCATGAAAAAACCACTTTGTTGAAACAGCAACAAAGACAATTGCCACAATGCCATAAAAGCCAACAATTGAATAAAGATTACTATGTAGCTTATTAAAACACAATGCCACGCTATTTAATAACCTTGTTACCTTAGACATGATGTTCCTTATGACGTAATGGATAAATAGCCACAGCGGTAATTTCGCCCAATAGTGTTAAAAAGCTTATCACCGTTCCACAAGCAAAAATAGCAATTGAGATAATAAAATAATTATGATGATGATAAGCACCCATAACCCATTGCCCTAATCCAACACGGTTAAATAATATTCCGACAATCATTGTTGAAAACAACAATGTAGTCGTATTATAAGTCAATTGAGGAATAGTTGCCGGAATGGTATTGGGCAATAGATGTCGACGTAAAATTTTTAAAGGTGACCTTTCTCGAATTGCAGCCATTTTTATGTAGTTCTGCCGTGAGGTATTTTTGACATTTTGGCTAATAAGCTGAATAGTGATAATGCTAGGCTGTATCGCAAGAATGATTATCGGAAGTTTTAAATATTGAAACTGCTCAATCAATAAATCTATTTTATTCTGTTTGTCAGACAGTAAAATCTCTAATAACGATGTACCAATAGCGGTGGAAGAGGTATCAAAATGTATTGATACAGACCAATTTGGAGAGACCCAAAACATAACAATCACAATTAGCATCACAATAGGACATGAATATAGTAATAAGCACCCTAACCGAATCGTGCTATTTAGCCAATTAATATTACTCAAACCTAAAAAGATACCCAACGGTAAACCAACAATTAGTGCTACCGCTAAGGCTAGAATACACAGTTCAATCGTCGCGGATAAAGTATAAAGAAACGAGACCTTTTCCCCTGAAGTTAATGTGAATTGTCCTTGCAATAATTGCCTAAAGAAAGAACTGTAAGCATCAACAATATGAAGATGATTAAACATAGAATGGGGCGAAAAATAGACAAGGCAAAAGCTGATCTGAGCCAAAATGCAGATAATTAATACAAAAGTGACTATTTTTTTCAAAATATAAATAATCATGTTTATCTTATCGCTTTTATTTGTCTAAGTAGGAACAGAAGTGGTCTGATGACCACTCTGTTTATAAATATCAGTTTTGAAACTATTATTCTGAAGGATAGGAAGGTTTACTTGCTTTAGCAAAGGCATGGTTTTGAGAGCTTAAACCGCCCGCTTCTCCTTTCCCTTCAAAGTGATAGTCTGATTCTTCCCGTAGTTTGAAACCAATTTCAGAATCTACATACTCTGGTGCAGGGGCTTTAGTCATTACTGACGAAGCGTGACCCGTAGCTTGAGACACATCAGTATTCACATCGCTATCATGACTTTCTTGTTCACTGTCTTTTGCAGCATCATAATCTTGAGTTGATGCAGAATTGATGGATCCATCATTCAAATCAGCTGTGTCAATTGTCGGTTCAGAACGGGCTTCTGTCACTTCATTTTTAACGATAACAGGTAATAAAAGTGAAGGAATAACAGGAACCACATTACTTGGTTCATCTTGTGTGATTTGACTATAATCAATCGCAACCCGACCTAATGCCAATTCAAGAGATGCAGCAGCAAATTGTAACGGCATAGGTGATTTTTTAAGATCGCCACTTCGTACCCGTCGTTTATTACGTTGTCCATTCATACGTAGATGTCTGGAAGTGCGTCGTTGACGTTTTGGTTGTGACTCTAAAACAGGCGCTGTCTCAGCTTGTTCAGGCACTATCACCGGTAATAATAACGATGGAATAACAACACGCTCTTCATTGACTTGAATCGGTGCTTCACTATTTTTCACACGTACGCTTTTTGTCAATGAACGTTGTTGACGTCTTGGTTTCACTTCTTTTTGTTTCGGTGTGACCACTTCATTACTATTCGCTGTTTTTTCAGCTTTAGTCGCGTTTACCGCATTCGCCGAATGACTATTATTTTGCTTAGTACGACGACTGTTACTACGAGTTGTCTCTTTCACGTCTTCTGTTGCTGCGCTGCTATTAGCATTTGCACCATTGCCATTACGACTATTACGCTGACGGCGACTATTCGATCGATTATTTTCACGTCTTTTAGTCGGTTTTGGTTTAACTTCTGGTTCAGGTTCACTTTTTTCAGCAACAAATAATTTGCGTAACTTACTAAATAATCCACTAAACAAGCCCCCAGATTTTTCAACTTTAGGCTCGCTCTTTTCTTTCGATGTCGTGTTCGCTTCGACTTTTGGCCCCGATAATACCGCTTGTTCAACGATGATTTCAGCCGCTGCGTCTTCTTCCTCTTCTTCCAGTTCTCGGATTAATTTCGGTAAGTTATAACTCAGTACATCAGTCTCTTCGCCAACACGTTTACGAATCACTTTATAAAGTGGCGTTTCCATCTCTTCATCACCCACAATGACAATTTTTACATCAGGGTGCATTCTTTCGATATTATTAATCGCGCGACGTTTTTCATTTAATAAATAGCTGGCAATTGGCACTGGCACGATAACATCAATTTGGACAGTGTTATCTTTCATCGCTTCTTCTTGAATTAATCGAAGAATAGAAAGCGATAATGAATTATTATCACGAATCGTTCCCGTTCCTTGACAACGTGGACAAATGTGATGAGTCGCTTCACGCAAAGACGGACTTAATCGTTGGCGTGACATTTCAAGTAGACCAAATCGAGAAATTCGTGTTGTTTGAATACGTGCTCGGTCTGTTTTCATCGCCTCTTTTAAGCGATTTTCAACTTCACGTTGGTTACGAATTGGTGTCATATCGATAAAATCGATAACAATTAGACCACCTAAGTCACGTAAACGTAGTTGACGAGCAATTTCTTCAGCTGCCTCAAGATTAGTGTTAAAGGCCGTTTCTTCAATGTCACTGCCCCGTATCGATTTAGCGGAGTTAATATCGATTGCTGTTAATGCTTCGGTCGCATCAATTACAATAGAACCGCCGGAAGGTAAACGCACTTCACGTTGAAACGCAGATTCAATTTGACCTTCAATTTGAAAATGGTTGAATAGAGGTACATCCCCCTCATAAAGTTTTAGTCGATTAACGTATTCAACACGCCCCAAATCAACTAATCGTTTTTTAGCGATCTCAAGGACTTTCGGATTATCGATTAATATATCACCCACATCATCACGTAAATAATCACGAAATGCTCGGGTAATAATATCACTTTCCTTGTGGATTAAACTTGGTGCTGGATGATTCTTAGCTTCATTTTGAATCGCTGCCCAATAATTGACTAACGCATCTAAATCTTGTTGTAACTCTTCTTGGCTTTTACCAACACCCGCCGTTCTGGCAATTACGCCCATGCCTTTAGGCTTTTCAATAGCGTCAATAATACGTTTTAAATCTGCACGATCTTCACCTTCAATTCGGCGAGACACACCACCAGCACGTGGATCATTGGGCATTAAAACTAAATAACTACCGGCAAGACTAATATAAGTCGTTAACGCAGCACCTTTTTTGCCTCGAATCTCTTTTTCAATTTGAATGAGAACTTCTTGACCTTCTTCAAGATGTTTAATGGTGCGACGACCGGTCATATTGGATGGAAAATAACTATCGGCAATCTCTTTTAATGGTAAAAAACCATCTCGCTCTCCACCATATGAAACAAAAGCCGCCTCTAAACTTGGATTGATTTTAGTAATTTTACCTTTATAGATATTGGCCTTTTTCTGCTCATGCCCAAGACTTTCGATATCTAAATCATATAAGCGTTGGCCATCAACAAGCGCAACTCGCAGCTCTTCTTGCTGGGTTGCATTGATTAGCATTCTTTTCATTATTCTACACTCTTCATTAATCTTAATTAATTGTAGGTAGAATCGTATTATTGATAAATGCTTATTTTAACAATGATAAAAAAAGTACTTAATTCGATATTTCTATACAGTGTTCATTATTTTATTTGTGTTATTTTTGTTATTATTTTATGTGACACCGATTTCACATTGACTACATTAAAATAATATTTTAGGGGGATAACCGCTAAATTCAAAAGTACAAATGACACGCCGAATTATTCCTAAACATATAATTTATTGATATTATTTCAATGGTTAATTTGCAAACCTTCATTTTATTGGTTCTAGCAAATAAACTAAATCTTTATATGATTGTTTAAAATAAACATATTATCTAATTATCTTGATTCTACTTACGCTATATTGTTTTGACAAACTGTAATGTCTAACGCCATTGCTGCATTACAAGGATAAAAATATCCCCCCTTATTATTCACGTTTCGGCAAAGGATAGCAAGAAAATTAAACTTCATATTTCATCGATAGTTAGATTAATATTTTGAGTTATTTACAAATAATATTTATCATTTCAATAAAATCATATTAGATATATTAAAAATTTATATTAACAACACTAAAAAGCAAAAATTGCTTTACATTTTTTTCTCATTTTTAGAAAACAAAAAATGGGCACTTACTTAGTAGTACCTAAAGTAAGTTAATTTGTATAATAATGGACGAAATATAAAATAAATTCAAAAAAGAGATTTAACTTATTTATGAAATCACCCGAAAAAACAGCCTTACTTGATTTTACTTCTCGTTGGATGAATCAATTTGATTATGCCCCTAAAAGTGAAGAATTACATGCCATTCCTTCACCTTGTATACTAAAAACAGCGCAACTTGCAGTATATTGGCAACCTTTTTTATTAGAGCCGGCAAGAGATCTAACTATTGTAGAACAAGTCGTTAACATCAATCTGTGTCAAAGTGCTCATGTTTTTTATGGCACACAATATGCCGGAAATATAAGCGCAAACTTTGCTGATACTCATTTAGTATTACTACAAGCATGGAATGATGACGATTTCTCAAATTTAGAGCAGAACTTAATTGCCCATTTGTCGCAACAAAAAAGATTAAAACGAATACCAACTATTTTTATTGCCTCTACCGATGAAAGTACCGAAATTATCGCCATAAATAATTTAACTGGCGAAGTGGTTAAAGAAGATCTCATTAGTGGAGAACTGACGATATTAGCTGAAAATTTAACATCTTTTTTTAATAATCTTTCAATTTAATGTAAAAAAATAATTCATAAAAATTAACAAGATTATCGTCTAAACATTTATTCACAAATTGTCTGTATCGAAATTGTGTATTATAAAATATTATGTATATAATGCGATGAAAGTGATTAGACGAAATAGGTGAATTATGTTTGAAAGTTTAACAGCAGCACCGGCCGACCCGATACTTGGATTAGCCGATCTTTATAATAAAGATGAACGCACCAGTAAGATTAATTTAAGTGTCGGTGTCTATAAAGATGAAACCACCCAAACACCTATTTTAGAAAGCGTCAAAAAAGCCGAACAATTTTTATTAAATAACGAAACCACAAAAAGTTACTTATCCATTGACGGAATCAAAGAATTTAATATCGCCACACAAATCTTATTATTTGGTAACGAAAATGAACGAGCCAGAACGGCACAAGCACCTGGAGGCACAGGCGCTTTACGAATCATGGCCGATTTTTTAGCTCGCCGAACCAAAGTAAAACGTATTTGGGTCAGTAATCCTTCATGGCCAAATCATCGAAGTGTCTTCCAAACTGCTGGTCTTGAAGTGCGAGAATACCGTTATTATGATGCACAAACCCATAGCTTAGACTTTGATGGATTGATGCAAGATTTAAGTAAAATTGCAACAGGTGAGGCGGTACTTTTTCACGGTTGCTGTCACAATCCAACCGGTATCGATCCAACTCCTGAACAATGGCAAGCCATTTCAGATTTAGCCTTAAAAAATGGTTGGTTACCGTTGTTTGATTTAGCTTATCAAGGATTGGGCCAAGGTATAGAAGAAGATGTGTATGGATTACGACTATTCACCGATCATCACCCAGAATTATTAATTGCTAGCTCATACTCTAAAAACTTTGGGCTATATAATGAACGAGTTGGTGCTTTTACCTTAATCGCTGCGGATACGGAGATTGCGGATCGGGCTTTTAGCCAAGTTAAAACCATTATTCGTGCCAATTATTCTAATCCACCCGCTCACGGCGCCAAAATTGTATCTTATATTTTAAATAACAAGGAATTAAAAGAAGAGTGGATCGATGAATTGACAAGTATGCGTCAACGTATTCATCGTATGCGCCAATTATTTGTCAAAACATTACAAGATAAAGGTGCAAATCAAGATTTTAGCTTCATCGCTAAACAAAACGGCATGTTTTCTTTCAGTGGATTAACAGAACAACAAGTACTGAAACTGCGTAACGACTACGGTATTTACATTGTGAACTCGGGAAGGATCAATGTCGCTGGCATGACCCTTGATAATATGTCACGCCTGTGTGAATCGATAGTTGAAGTGTTATAAACCTATTTTGTGATGTCAATTTTTAGGCATTATTGTTGATTAACTGTTGTGTTAGTTTGATAAAGACAGCATGAGGGATTGATAATCAATCCCTCTGCATATTAAGGATATCACGACTTATCTGGTAAATTTTTTAAATAATAAACAGGCAAATACAATATCTAACACACACAGTGAAATCAGCACTAAAAACGAGCCTAAAACACCGCTTGAATCTAATCCTAAACTAAACAGATACGGATAGCCAAACACGCCAATAAAGTAGCTTAAACTAAAAATAGTTAAATAAATACTTCGCTTTTCAGCATCGATATCTTTAACCATTTGAGTTTGAATTAACGGATAAACCAAACCATAACTTATGCCTAATAATGATGACGGTACAATATAAAAAATATTATTTGTCGTAACCAAAAACAGACACAAAGCGATCAACATAATGAATAACAAGCCGATCATGGCTAACTGCTGTGACAGTTTTAAAATAAATTTAGCCAGATAGAATCGGGCAAATAATAATGAAAAAGTATAAGAAATATAAAATATCGAAAAGTTTAAATTCTTCTCTTTCGCAAACACAAATTGAAAGTTCATCATTGAAATGTAAATACAGGCGCCTAAAAAAACCATTATCAACGGAATGACCGCATTTGAAGTAACAATGGTTTTCATTACTGGCAAAATCGATAATTTACTGCTATTTTGCTCATTGGATAAGGTTACATTAAAAAATATCCCACCGGCTAACAAACTCAACAACACAGCAAACATAAACATATATTCAATAGCAATATTATAATCGAGCAGTGTTTTGACTATCACTGGCGATAATCCGGCACCTAACATATTAAATGCCGAAATAAACATAAAATGACGACTTAATTCGGCAGTATTACTGGTTGACGACACCATAATCGGCCCCAACGTATAAATAATCCCCCACCCTGCACCAAGCAACAAACCTGCAATATAAAGAAAAACACCACCTGTATACAAAATCAATGCGATAGCAAAGGCATAAATTAACGCCCCCATTGCAGCAATAACATTAGTAGAAACAGATTTCAACACATAAGGAATCGACAAAATCGACGCCACCACCCCAATGATCCCCATTGAAATAATTTCACTCGACATCACCAACGAAAGCTTTAAAGTGTCGGTTAAAAATAACGGCAGCGTTAACATCACGCCATAAGCAAAAGAGGTTAAAAAAGAGCCTAAGCAGACTAATTTAAATAATTTGTTATTCATCACTATTTATTCCTTTTTATTAAGCAGGCTCACGTTGTGCCTTACGATGATAACATCAAAGAGATCAAGTATCGTGCATAATACGAATAAAAAATAAGAAATTTTGAAAAAATTCCCCTATTTAAGTCTATTCATCAAAACGAAATAAACATTCAACAATTAACTTCCTCAATCGCCCGTGATCAAAACCCAACAACCTTAATTCTTTTTAGTTATATCCATAGTCCAAGAGGATATTAGACGCTGTTTGAATAATCTTTAATAATTGAATAATAAAACATTAATTAATCTTTGAGGATATTTCGGTGGCGTCACATGTTATTGATTATTTGATTTTAGGTAATAATTTTAGTACCAGTGAAATGCGAGCGATATGGTCAGAACAAAATCGCTTAGAAAAGCAAGTTGCTGTAGAAGTCGCACTAGCAAAAGCACAAGGTGAACTAGGTGTCATTCCTTGCGATGCCGCTGATGCAATCGTTGCTAAAGCCGAAGCTTCGAAACTGTCCATTGAACAAATTGCCAAACAAGCTGCAGAAGCCAAGCACTCTTTAATGTCAACGATCAATGCGCTACAAGATCAAGTTGGCGATGCCGGTCAATTTATTCATTATGGTGCAACCACGCAAGATATTGTCGATACGGCAACCGTTTTACAACTTAAGCAATCATTTGCCATTATTGAACGTGATACCAAACTGGTGGCATGTGAATTAAAAAAGTTAGCCAAACAGTATCAATATTTACCTATGGTTGGACGCACTCATGGTATGCAGGCACTTCCTACTACTTTTGGGTTCAAACTTGCCGTTTGGTTAGATGAATTTGTTCGCCATTTACAGCGGTTAAGTGAAATTAAACAGCGGGTTTTAGTGGGTAATATCAGTGGTGCAATTTGTACTTATGCCGCCATGGGCGAATTAGGGGTACAAGTTGAAGCCAGAACATTAACTTTATTAGACCTCAATACACCCAACATTGGTTGGCAAGCTGCACGTGATCGGTTTTCCGAATATGCATCCGTCATTGCATTAATCAGTGGGACGCTGGGTAAAATGGGTAATGAGTTTTATAACTTAATGCGCACTGAAATTAACGAAGTTGAAGAGCCCTTTTCTGACGGAAAAATTGGTTCAACCACTATGCCTCATAAACGAAATCCAGCCGCGTTAGAAGGTTTAGCTAGCTTAACCGCACCATTATTAAAAAGTGTCGCTTTAATTCATGAATCCATGAAAGTTGAACATGAGCGAGACGCCATGAGTTGGCGAGCGGAATGGATAGCACTTCCTGAAATTAATCTCTACCTTTCTTCACAACTACAAACGGCATTAGCTGTACTGCAAGGGTTAAAAGTCAATGCTGAACGCATGTTAACTAACTTAACCTTACAAAATGGTTTACTACTGTCTGAAAAAGTGATGTTTGAAATAGGCAAGCGATTAGGCAAACAGACCGCTCATCGTTTGGTTTATCAAAGCGCCATGCAAGCTTTTGAGCAAAATAAAACCTTTAAAGCAGTGTTATTAGCTGATCCTATCTTGAATAAAGAGTTTACTGAAGATGAACTCGATAGTTGGTTAGAACCTGTTAATTATATTGGTTTAGCACCTGAAAAAGTGGAACAAGTAATCCGGTATGCTGATCAAAGTGGAGTCTTAGTATGACGTTCCGCCTAATGACGCAAAATGATATCCCAGCTTATCAAACGCTATTGCATAATGCTTATCAAGCAACCCTACAACTTGGTATCCATTTTGCTGCTGCGACAGTTAATCAAAAACAAATTGCCGATCATATTGAATCAAATGCTGTTTATCTCTATGAAAAACAGGGTAAATTAATTTCAACATTAACGATTCGTTTTCCATGGGGCAATAATCCCGGGCCTTATGGATTACCGCATTTAGGTTGGTTTGCCACTGCCCCACAATATAAAGGTCAAGGCTACGGTCATGCGTTATGGGATTTTGTTGAACAACAAATCTTAATTAAACAATTAAGACTTCCTGCGGCGACATTAGGAACAGCCGCAAATCATCCATGGTTAGCCACACTTTACATCAACAAAGGTTATAAACCTATTGGCCAAGCCGATTTAACCCCTGATCACACCACACTCTATTTTGAAAAAATTTTTAATCATAAAAACTACACTGAATGGAAAAAAAGGAATCACAAACAATGAAAACAATCAGAACTATTTTCTCTGCGATACTACTCGCCAGTTTAACATTATTATTCGGATGCGATACAAATAGCCAAGATTCGACCACAAAGCAGCCGATCATAAGAGTCGGTTCAACCGGTCAAAGTTATCCAAATGGATATAAACAACACGATAAATTAATCGGATTTGATGTTGAACTGACAGAAGCCATTGCCAATGAACTGGGTTATCAAATCGAATGGGTGGTCGCTGATTTTGGCGGCTTAATGGGACAGTTTGATTCTGGACGTTTAGATACCATTGCCAATGCCGTTGCAATCACACCTGCTCGCCAAGCTAAGTATGATTTTTCTCAGCCTTATAGTTTTTACGGTAGTCAGATTGTTACCCATCAAGAAAATAACGATATTAATACGTTATCTGATTTTAAAGGTAAAACCATTGCTGGCGTGTTAGGTTCAAATCATATCAATAATTTGAAAAAAGCCTTTCCAAATAATGAAGTGACGATTAAAACTTACGAAACCCGTGACGGAGCCATGTATGATACCGAATATCAACGGGTTGAAGGTTATGTTAATTCAAAACCCATCTTACTGGCTGAAATCAAACGTAAAAATCTTCCATTTAAATTAGTAGGCGAGCCAATAACGATTGAGCAAGTTGCTTTTCCATTTAGTAAAGATGAAAAAGGTCAAGCATTACGTCAAAAGTTTAATCAAGCTTTGGACAAGTTACGTAACAACGGCACGTTAAAAAGCCTTTCGATTAAATATTTTGGTGAAGATATTACCTCATGAACTTTAATGTAAACTATTTTTTAAGTGTGTTTCCTCAGATATTACCGTATCTACCGGTCACACTTTTTATTGCAGTGGTGTCAATTTTATTTGCTATGGTGTTAGGTTTGACTATCGCATTGTTACGTAACAATAAAATCATCATTGTTGACGCAATTTTTTCGCTGTTTATTTCGCTATTTCGTGGGATTCCCTCAGTCGTATTACTCTTTATTATTTATTACGGTTTACCTCAGATCTTTCCTGTATTAAAGCATATGGGAGCAACAACCGCCGCTATTGTCTGCTTTAGCTTAAAATATTCTGCTTATCTAGCCGAAATTTTCCGTGCTGGTCTGGCGTCAGTCGACCCAGGACAAAAAGAGGCAGGTCTAACCTCGGGACTAAGCACGATTCAGGTTTACCGAAACATTATTTTGCCACAAGCATTGGTCAATGCTTTGCCTAATACCGGTAACATGTTTATTTCATTACTCAAAGACTCGTCTGTCGCTTTTTTTGTTGGCGTACAAGAACTGCTAGCAGCAGGCAAAATGCTAACGGCGAGCTCCTTTCTCTATTTTGAAACCTATTTAGCGGTCGGCATTGTTTATTGGCTAACGGTTGTTGCTTATTCATGGCTACAAAAGCAGTTAGAACGTAAATTAAGCAAGCCGTATCACCGTTAAGGAGCAAGCTCATGATTTCTGTATCACATCTGTCTAAACGGTTTGGTCATCATCAAGTATTAAAAGAGATAAACCTTCATGTAAAACAAGGTGAAGTTGTCGCCATTATTGGACCTTCAGGCTCAGGTAAATCCACGTTATTACGTTGTTTGAATTTATTAGAAAAACCCAATACGGGTACAATTCGAATAGGTGATGTCATTCTGGATAGTGAACATTATCGTCATAAAGAAGAAGTCCAATTACGCAAACAATCAGCGATGGTATTTCAACACTATAATTTATTTAAAAACAAAACGGCGTTAGAGAACATTACTTATCCCTTGATTCTGGGTAAAAAGATCAATAAAAACGAAGCCAAACAACAAGCATTAACGCTACTAAAACGGGTTGGCATGTTACCTTATGCTGACCAATACCCCATAACTTTATCCGGTGGGCAACAACAACGGGTGGCTATTGCCAGAGCATTGGCGGTTAGACCTAAAGTTCTACTATTTGATGAACCGACATCGGCACTCGATCCTGAGCGTGTACACGAAGTACTGCAAGTCATGTTACAACTTGCCAAAGAAAATATCACGATGATCATTGTTACTCACGAAATGGAATTTGCTAAATATGTCGCTGACCGAATCATTTTTATGGCAAATGGCGTCATTGTAGAAGAAGGCTATGCTAAAACTCTTATCGATCATCCACAAAACGAGTTAACTCAACGTTTTTTGCGTCAACTAACCGATGATATTAATTTCGAAATTTAATAAAGAAAAAACGTTCGCTCACTAAATGCTTATATCAAGACAAGAAATTGGGGGATTTTGCATCGTTCCCCCCTATTTAGAATTCACGCAAAATTAAAAAAACACCTTATTAACAAGCTTCAACTTTCATTCTTTTAAGTGAATCCAGACTTTTCTACTATAACTGAACAATATAACGCTTTATAAAATCGCTGACATCTAACCCTTTTGCAAATGCTTGGATATCCTGTCTTAGCGCTATTGCAGTTGGTTGATCATCAATAGCGTTTACGAGTTTTGCTGTCATTTCATTTTGACTGTATGGATTCTTTGGTGATCCTTTGGGAAGGTCGATGCGCTGGCTGATTTTTTGACCGTTATTAAGTAATATCTCAACCACCACATAACGACCGTTATAAGCTTGAGGATGTGGTGCAAGGGTGATGTGATAACTGCGTTGCATTTTTTGCATCAGTTGTTGAATATTGTCAGCGATTGGCGTTGCCGAAAATGCTTTAAAATCAGTGGGTAAACCTAATAAAATTAAGGCCAAAATATATTCAGCTGAAAAGCGCCCTTGCTCAGCAAGCGTTGGCTGTTGATAAATTAATGCAGCATCACTCTTAGGTGGCGCAAAGTAAAGGGTAATGTTAGCCACATTCTCAACACGAAATTGCGGATGTTGAGAAAGTAATTGTCCTGCATCCGCGATATAGGCTCCAGCGGAACAAAAACTATAAGTTTTAAACCACAATCCAGGGTCAATTATCTTCCAAGGCTTTGCCCAACTGGTTAAATTCAACGCCGTATTCCCTTGTCCATACATGGCGAGAAATCCTAAATTTTCATCTAAAAAATTTTGATCTGCTTGTAGTCCTGCTCTTAACCAATCAACAGTTTGGATGGCATGTTGCGCAGCCAGTCCTGCATGTAAAAATTTTATGGGTGTGCCCATTAACAAGCGCATACCCGAAGCTTGGGTTGCTGCAAGTGCTAATGCTTGCGTTAAAAAAGGTTCATCATACAAATAACAAATTGCGGCTGTGGCTGCTATGCCACCAAGCGTAATAGTGGCATGCCATCCTTTTTCATAATGTTGTGGATTGACGCTTTTACCCAGCAACGCCATGACTTCAATACCAATAACATAAGCCGTTAAAAATCGCCGTCCATCAATCTGGAATGGCATATGATCTAATCGAATACTGGCAAACAGTGCCGATAAAATCACCGCTGAAGGATGGCCTCGTATATCTGAATGAACATCATCATAATCTAAACAGTGGGCTTGAAAACCATTGAATAATGCCGCTTGACGTGGTGTAGCTAACTTTTTTTGACCAATCAGCCAAGACCGCTCATGCCCCCCTTCTTCTTTTATCCAAGCGAGTAATCTTTGAACATTCATATCCTGACGAGCTTGTAAACAACATGCAAAATAATCGACGATGCCATTAATCGCATTATTAATAACGCAGGAATCATTAAGAACAGGGGTATTTTTAATTAACAAGCATAATTGTTGGTTTAAGTTCATCATATATTCACTCATCAAACTATCATAAATAGACTTGACCAAAATAGCGTAAAATCAGCGTTAAGTTAAAGATTATCTAGTTATATTTTAATAACTAAACTTAATACTATTGCATCAAGCAGTCGTCTTTTTCCCTTCATATAACTATTTTTGACTCATCATTAGTATGCTAATATAGATGACAAATGATTAACCTAAAATTTCACTTATCTAATTATGTCAACTTGTTATATTGCGTTAGGAAGTAACCTTGACGATCCTTTTGCTCAAGCAAATCGAGCAATAGCCGCTTTAACTCAATTGCCTCATACTCAACTGGTTAAAGTCTCACCTTTTTACCGCAGTAAACCTTTAGGGCCACAAGATCAAAATGATTATCTCAACGCTGTGATTAAGTTAACAACGAGCCTTTCACCAATTGAATTATTAGATGCCTTACAATCGATTGAAAAATCACAAGGGCGAGTTCGCAAAGATAATCGTTGGGGGGCAAGAACTTTAGATTTGGATATTCTTTTATATGATGATTTGATTATCAATAGTGAACGATTAACCATACCGCATTACCACATGAAAAACCGAGAGTTTGTCCTTTATCCACTCTTTGATATTGAGCCAGAACTCGTCTTTCCCGATAATGACAAATTGTCAGATCTTGTTGCTAAGTGTCCTAAAAATGACATGAAACAGTGGATAGCATAATTATATACATTAATACATATAGTTATGTTAATTTGCTCTAATTATGTAAAAAAAATCATAAAAAAATTTTGCCAATGGCTAATTTATTGCTATAGTTTAGCGCTTGCAAATAATCTGTACTTAAGGGGATTGCTGTGAAAAAGGAACAAAAAGTTAATACATCTTCTCTTAGCCTGCTTTCAATTGCTGGGCTTGAGCCTTATAAAGAGGCGAAAGGCGAGGAGTATATGAACCCTAAGCAATTGAAACATTTCAAACTTATCTTAGAAGCATGGCTTGCGCAATTACAAGGCGAAATGGGCAAAACAGTCTCGCACATGCAAGATGAAGCTGCAAATTTTCCAGATCCAGCTGACCGAGCAACTCAAGAAGAGGAGTTCAGTCTAGAGTTAAGAGCACGCGATAGAGAACGTAAACTGATCAAAAAAATTGAAAAGACATTAAAGAAAATTGAAACTGATGATTTTGGTTTTTGTGAATCTTGTGGCGTTGAGATTGGTATTCGTCGCCTTGAAGCTAGACCTACGGCGGATCTATGTATCGATTGTAAAACGTTAGCGGAACTTCGCGAAAAACAAATGGGAATGTAATTTTAATTACTTTCCTCAAACATTACACTACCAGATAAGCCCATGTGCTATATTGGTCGTTTTGCTCCCTCACCATCCGGACCATTACATTTTGGTTCGTTGGTGACGGCTCTCGGTAGCTATTTACAAGCTAAAGCTTATCAAGGTAAATGGTTAGTCCGTATTGAAGATATCGATCCACCACGCGAAGTCAAAGGCGCTTCCTCACTCATTTTAAAAACATTAGAAATATTCAATCTGTTTTGGGATGATGATGTTCTATACCAATCAACATGTAGTGAACGTTATCAATCGGTATTGCAATCATTACTATCCAAACAGCAAGCCTATTATTGCGACTGCTCGAGACAACGAATCCATCATCTTACCAATCATATTTATGATGGCTTTTGCCGTCAGCGAAATTTAACCCCGAACCACCAGCAGCATTTAGCCATTCGGTTAAAGCAAACCCATCCAATCTTTGAATTTGAAGATAACATTCTTGGATTACAAACAGTTGAACCAGCAAGTGCGCAAGAAGATTTTATTATTCACCGAAAAGATGGACTATTTGCTTATAATTTGGTCGTCGTTCTGGATGATCATCAGCAAGGCATTACCGAAATAGTTCGTGGTGCTGATTTGCTACCGGTTACCGCAAAACAGATATCACTTTATCAACAGTTAGGCTTTACCGTTCCTACCTATTGCCATTTACCACTCGTCTTAGATCATAATGGTAATAAACTGTCGAAACAAAATCATGCTAAACCAATCGAATTGGATAATCCAACCTCATTAACCATTCAAGCACTGCAATTTTTAGGGCAACAGATACCACAAGATTGGCAAGATGCAACCCAACAACAATTGTTAGATTGGGCAATAGCACATTGGCAGCTTTCAACTATCCCGAAACAAAATGCAGTATTAACCACCAATGTAAGATAAATTAGGCACCATACCCACTTGATTATCGTGTAATCGATGTTTTTCTGGTTTGACTACCAATGAGGCAAGAATGCGTGATTTAAGTTGTGCTTTTTGGTCTGCACTGACCAGTAAATCACGTAAATCAATCGCCGAATCACCAAACAGACAATAGTGTAACTGCCCAATTGATGACACTCGCAATCGATTGCAACTTTTACAAAAATCTTTTGAATATGGCATGATAAGACCAATTTTACCTTGATAATCATCATGTGCATAAACTTTTGCCGGCCCTGATAGAGCTTGCTTCGGTTGTAACTGCCAACCTTGCTCAATTAATTGACGTTCAATTGATTGACCAGCTAAGTGATAACGATGAAATAAATTACGGCTTTCATTGGTTTCCATAAGCTCGATAAAACGCAACTCAACTGGTCTGTATTTAATCCAAGATAAATAATCAGATAAATGGCTATTGAGATCTTTCATTAAAACAGTATTAATCTTCACTTTCGGTATGCCAATTTCTAACGTTTTTTCAATGCCAGCTATCAGCTCTTTCAGCTTATCTTGACCTGTGATTAGTTTAAATATATGAGGGGAAAAACTATCTATACTAATATTGATTGAATTTAGACCGGCTTGATGCCAATGGTTGATATTTTTTAATAACCGTGTGCCATTGGTCGTGATTGCAAGCTCACGAATACTGGGATAAGCCGAAATAACCGACAAAATTTCGGTAAAATCTCGACGCAATGTCGGCTCCCCGCCCGTAAGTCGAATTTTATGAACACCAAGCTCAGCAAATGTTGACACAATATTATCAATTTCATTAAGCGATAAAAAATGGTGAAGCTTATTTGGATGATAACCATTGGGTAAACAATACTGACATTTAAAATTACATAGTTCGGTAATCGACAAACGCAGATATTGAAATCGACGCTGATAATTATCCACTAATTGCATATAAAAAAAACACCTTATCCAAATCGGGAAGCATAGCCATTTCTGCGCTATACCGCGGCTAATTCACCATATGAAACAGGCCAAGGCAACACTTAGGTAAAAAAGCTTCAGAGTTTGGTTTAGTCTAACATAGACAATATTTTTTGACTATAATCAATTAATCAATTCGAACATTCTGAATAAAATTCTAAGGTTAAGTTGATTCATCACTGTTTTCACCATTCTCAACTATTTAGAATAACAATTACTGCTTTCTCAACGATTATTCGCTTTAAATTAATCATTTAGCACAACAATATTAATTGATTTATTCACATTCAAATAAAGTCAGAGGTATATTAATATCAAATAAATTTAATTATGATAAATCAATCCTTTTGCTGTATTTCAATTATTCAATAGGATAATTACGATAAAATTGAAAAAAGTTCATTTTATAAACTTTACTTATTCAATCTGTTTGAGTATATAATAACTCCTTTGTCGATAAAACCGTCAAATGGAGGTTGTGATGATTACCACCCATATAAGTCCATTAGGATCTATGGATTTACTCGCTCAAGCTGAAGTGGATATTCTAAAGAGATCAGCAAATAGTGAATTATATCAATTATTTCGAAATTGCTCATTGGCAACACTGAATGCGGGTAGTAAAACCGATAATACGAAAGAGCTATTAGATAGGTTTCAATCGTTCGAAATTAATGTGATTAGTAAAGAACGAGGCGTTAAGCTAGAGCTCATCGATGCGCCGGAAAGTGCTTTTGTGGATAAACGCATTATCCGTTCAATTCAAGCTAACCTTTTTGCGGTGTTGCGCGATATTCTTTTTTTAAATAGTCAAATCAGTGCTGTTAAGCAATTAGTGTCGAATGTCAACCTTGATAAAGATCATTCCTATTATATTACTAATTTGGTTTTTTCGATTTTACGTAATGCCAATGCGCTACATGTCGGCGAAGAGCCTAATCTTGTGGTTTGCTGGGGTGGTCACTCAATTAATGAAAACGAATATTATTATGCCCGTCAAGTCGGTATGCAGTTAGGACTACGTGAGCTTAATATCTGCACTGGCTGTGGCCCCGGTATTATGGAAGCTCCCATGAAAGGCGCCGCTGTTGGTCATGCTCAGCAACGCTATAAAGATAGCCGTTTTATTGGGATGACTGAACCTTCAATTATTGCCGCTGAACCACCTAATGCCTTGGTCAATGAGCTTATCATCATGCCAGATATTGAAAAACGGCTTGAAGCTTTTGTCCGTATGGCACACGGTATTATTATCTTCCCTGGTGGTCCGGGTACTGCTGAGGAACTGCTCTATATTTTAGGCATTATGTTAAACCCAGCAAATAAAGATCAGACATTGCCACTTATCTTAACTGGCCCTAAAGAATGCGAAAGCTATTTTGCTGCCATCGATGACTTTATTCGTCAAACCTTAGGCGAAGAAGCCACCAAGCTTTATCAAATTATTATTGATTCTCCAGAAGAAGTTGCACGTATTATGAAAAAAGGGGTTAAACATGTTAAATCCTCACGCTTAAAAACAGGTGATGCTTACGGTTTTAACTGGCTCCTTAAAATTGATGGTTCGTTACAACAACCTTTTGAACCCATTCATGAGAATATGGCTTCATTGAATTTACACAAAGATCAGCCTGTGGAATTATTAGCCGCTGATTTACGTCGTGCATTTTCGGGAATTGTTGCCGGTAATGTGAAGGAGTTTGGTATGAAACAAATTGCTGAACGAGGCCCTTATAAGTTACAAGGCGATAAGGAAATAATGAAACAGTTGGATGATTTATTACGTAGCTTTGTTAAACAAGATCGGATGAAATTACCGGGTGGAACGGCTTATCAACCTTGTTATGAGATCTGTTATTAACACATCATCTAAAATAGCTTGTTTAACTGTTATTTTGCCGGTATTTTTTATCGGCAAAATAACAGACGCATCAACCAATTAGCTATAAATCATTCAAAATATCTAAAGCTTCAGAAACTTTTTTGACACCAAAAACTTGCATATTTTCAGGTCTCTTTTTCGGCATATTGGCAATAGGTACTATCGCTTTTTTAAAGCCATGTTTTGCCGCTTCAGAAATCCGCTCTTGACCACTTGGCACAGGGCGAATCTCGCCACCTAAGCCAATCTCGCCAAAAATAACCACATCTTGTGGCAGTGGACGATTTCGAAAACTTGATACTAAGGCGGCAATCAATGCTAAATCGGCACTGGTTTCAGTAACTTTTACACCACCGACGACATTAACGAAAATGTCTTGGTCAGCCATTTGTAATCCACCATGCCGATGCAAGACCGCCAGTAAAAGGGCTAATCGATTCTGATCAAGCCCAACTGTTACGCGTCTTGGATTCCCATACATTGAATGGTCTACCAGCGCTTGAATCTCAACCAATAATGGACGTGTCCCTTCCCATAACACCATCACCGAGCTACCGGGTAGCATTTCATCCCCACGACTTAAAAAAATCGCTGATGGATTACTGACTTCTTTCAATCCTTGCTCGGTCATCGCAAAAACGCCTAATTCATTTACTGCACCAAACCGGTTTTTATGGCTACGCAACGTCCTAAATCTGGAATCCGCATCACCATCTAATAAAATTGAACAATCGATGCAGTGTTCAAGGACTTTAGGACCGGCAAGTGACCCATCTTTAGTAACATGTCCAACCATAATAATGGCTATGCCTTTGGTTTTAGCAAAACGAGTTAAATAAGCAGCGGTTTCCCGCACTTGAGCGACACTCCCCGGCGATGATTGAATGTCGGCAAGATGCATAACTTGAATGGAATCAATAACCATGAGTTTAGGTTGTGATTGTTCAGCCAGCAAACAGATCTGCTCAATACTGGTTTCTGACAGCATATTAATATTATCGGTTGGTAGTCCTAAGCGATGAGCACGCATAGCCACTTGCTGTAAGGACTCTTCGCCCGTCACATAAAGGGTGTTCATTTGCGTTGAAAGCTTACTCATGGTTTGTAATAACAGGGTACTTTTACCGGCACCCGGATTACCCCCAATGAGAATTGCACTACCAGGGACAACACCGCCCCCTAACACTCGGTCAAATTCGGAAAAGCCGGTAGAGAATCTAGGCAACGCTTCTAAACTGATTTCAGACAGTTTTTGAATTTTTGCCTGTCCAACGCCACTACCTGCATAACCGGTTAACCGATCATTGCGTGATGATGCACTTGCCAGCCTAACTTCGGTAATGGTATTCCAAGCATGACATGCACTACATTGACCTTGCCAACGAGGATAATCTGCACCACAATCATTACAAACAAAAGCACGTTTAACGGTTTTTGCCAACTTAATCTCCTAACCTTCACTTAATAAACTGGTCGATAAGATACACCATAATCCAGTTAAATCTGCATAATTAATGCTAATTCGTGCCTTTTCAACCACTTTAGGTTTACCATGATAAGCCACACCAAGACCTGCAATTCGAATCATCATTAAATCATTCGCACCATCGCCAATAGCAACCGTTTGTTCAATGGGTATATCTAACGATGCAGCTAAATTCTGTAATGTTCGAGCTTTAAATTTGGCATCGACTATTTGACCCGTTACTTTACCGGTTAATTTATCATTTTTGATTTCTAACTCATTTGCATAAGCATCGACCAATTTTAATTTTTGTTTTAAATGGTCGGCAAAATAGGTAAATCCCCCTGATGCGATAGCGACATACCAATTTCTTTTTTGTAATTCTTTAACTAGATAAGTCAGTCCCGATGTCAAAGGTAATCCATTTTTTACTTGCTGTAAGAGTTCTTGAGGAGCTCCTTTCAAGGTTGCAACTCGCTTACGTAAGCTGGTCGCAAAGTCTAACTCGCCCCGCATAGCTTGCTCGGTGACAGCCGCTACCTGATGTCCAACACCATATAATTTGGCAAGTTCATCGATGCATTCAATTTTAATCGCCGTGGAATCCATATCCATAACAAGCAAACCCGGTGAGTGTAAGGTTGGTAAATTATCAATAGGTGATACATCAATGCCTAATGCTAGGGAAATAGATTTTGCCTTTTTAGGCATAACGCCAGCAATCCGGACAATTTGGTAAGTTTTAATTTTCCAAGAAGAAACTATCACCATTGGCATCGCCAACTGATTTTGGAATTTTGACAGTATCGTTTTATTTAATTTTTTACCATAGATGATCCAACCTGTTTTACCTGCATTATAGTCAAGCGGAACCACTTCACAACCATTCAAAGATAATGGTAAACCTTGCCAGTTTTGAATATTTTCGGGGAGATCACTATAGGTGAGAGTATAAGCCATTACAAATATCTTTATAACACAAAATAAACCGAGAATTTACCACATCTACTAAAAATTGTCCAAGCGACCAATAATTAACCTATAATTTAGTTTATACTAGTATTATTTTTATACTAGTATATAGTTTATACAATTGAGTAACGTGCATTTTTTACATAAAAGGAAAGGAAATTACTATGACATTAATGATTTTAGGCCATCCCAATATGGCGCAATCCATTGCTAACAAAAAAATTATTGAGACATTACAGCAAACTGTTACCGATCTTGAAATCCGAAATATACATCAACTTTACCCTAATTATCAAATCGATGTAGAACAAGAACAAGCCGCATTATTGAGACATGATCTTATTATTCTTCAATATCCTATGTATTGGTTTAATATGCCAGCTATATTAAAGTTATGGTTTGATGAAGTGTTGACTTACCAATTTGCTTATGGCTCACAAGGTGATAAATTAAAAGGTAAAAAGTTATTGCAGAGTTTAACAATAGGGCAAAAAAGTTACCAAGAATACGGTGAAAATTTAATTGACCACTTTCTTGAATCAGTAAAATTTTCGTCTCTGTATATACAAATGGAATATCTTCCACCGGCATTATTATATGGTGTATCGCCATTTGATGATAAAACAGAAATAAAAACCAAAGCCTTAAAACATGGACAGGAATTAGCTGAATTGATAAAAAGTTACTGCTAATGACAAAATGTGATGATATAGCGTGAGGCAGACATCATCACATTAAACGTTCTGTTAGCTATGTTTGGTTAAAACCGCATAAAAAAACCCATCACCGCCGTTGTCGGTAGGTAAAAGCTGTTTTACCTCGCCTTGCAATTTTGCATCACTATTTTCGTGTAAAAAACGCTCAATTTGCAATCTATTCTCTTCTGGAAGAATTGAACAAGTCGCATAGACTAAAGTACCACCTGTTTTTAAATAAGGCCAAATATTCGTTAAGATCGCATGTTGTAACTCAGTGAGTTGGGCTATATCACTATCACGACGTAACCATTTTATATCTGGATGACGCCGAATAACGCCCGTAGCTGAACATGGGGCATCAAGTAAAATCCGGTCAAATTGACGCCCTGCGCACCATTTTTCTGGCGTTAATCCATCACCAACTTTCACTTCAGCACATTGTTTTAAACGCGTTAAATTGTCATTAATCCGTTTAGCACGACTTGCATCAACATCAACCGCTAATACTTGAGCATTTGGGGCGACTTCTAAAATATGTGTAGTTTTACCACCAGGGGCGGCACACATATCTAAAATTTGCTCGCCATTTTGCGGGGCAAGTAGATAAGCCGCATATTGTGCAGACAAGTCTTGTACGGTCACCGCACCTTCAGAAAAATAGGGCAATTTGGTCACATTAACGGGCTGTAATAACCTAATGGCAGAAGGTATAGCTGTACAAGCTTGTGATTCAATGCCTGCTTCGGTAAGCATTTGTTGGTACTCACTCACTGAATAGTGATTAAGATTCACTCGCAACCACATCGGAGGTTTTTGATTATTCGCCGATACAATTGCTTGCCACTGCTGTGGATAGGCTTGCTTAAGACGAGTTAGTAACCACGTCGGATGGAGAGTTCGGGCTGTATCTTGTTTACTGTCTTGCGAAAATTTGTTTGTCAAAACAGCTTGTTGACGCAAAAATTCCCGCAACACACCATTAATTAATCCTTTGAGAGCGATTTTTTTTAATTCCTTAACCGCGTTAACTGTTTCTCCTACTGCTGCATGCTCCGGAATACGGGTATAGAGAACTTGGTAAACACCCACTAACAATAAATAGTGTAAAACTCTATTTTTACCAGTAAGCACTTTGTTCATCAAGCTATGAATATAGAAATTCAGTTCAGGTAATACCCGCATTACCCCGAAACAGATTTCTTGAACTAACGCTTTATCTTTATCGGCAATTTTAGGATTTAAAGTCATCAATGCAGAGCTGAGCGATTGCCCTTCTTCCAACACATTAAAAATAGCCTGAGCACAAACCGCACGGATATTTTGATATAACTTGTTATTCATAAGCAATGACAGCCTTAATTGATGTTATTACAGAATTAACGATCCAACCCAACCCGCAATAAATAAAGGGATATTAAAATGGGTGAATGTTGGAATAACACTATCACGAATATGATCATGCTGACCATCACTATTAAGCCCAGCCGACGTTGCTAAAATAGTATCAGAAGGCGGAGAACCAGCATCACCAATCGCCCCAGAAGCACCAATTAAACAAACTGTTGCAATAGGTGAAAAGCCAAGCTGAATACAAAGTGGGACATAGATTGCTGCAATAATAGGCACCGTCGAGAATGACGAACCGATACCTAACGTGATCACCAATCCGACTAACATCATCATAAATGAAGCAATAACTTTATTACCCGCGAATAAAGCAGCACTGTTAATCACTAACGGTTCAATATCATTTGTTTGTTTTAGCACTTCGGCAAAGCCTTGGGCAGAAATCATAACAAAACCAATCATGGCCATCATTTTAATACCATCAGTAAAAACGCCGTCTGCTTCACCCCATTTAATGGTTCCCGAAACAATAAAGCAAATAAAACCAATTAGCGCCCCTAAAATCATTGAACCTGTGTAAAGTTGGATAGCAAAAGAGAGAACAATTGCCAATAGAGACACAATAAGTGAACGCTTATTTACACTATTTACCGTTTCTAAATTCGTCTCTTCACGAATAATTTTATATTCTCTTGGTTTACGGTAACTGACAAAAATTGCCCAAAGTAGCCCAACAAACATCCCTAGCGCTGGTATCGCCATAGCATGCATTACATTCACATGACTAACATCCATGCCAGATGCAGTGATATTTTTTAATAAAATTTGATTTAAAAAGATATTACCAAAACCAACCGGTAAGAACATATAAGGTGTAATGAGTCCAAATGTCATTATACAGGCAATCATTCGTCTATCTAACTGTAATCGAGACATCACATATAATAGTGGTGGGATTAACAGTGGAATAAAAGCAATATGGATAGGTATGATATTTTGTGAAGAAATACTGACCAAAGCAATAATAATAATTAATAACCATTTTATGCGTTTTTTAGCACTGCTCGTTGTCAACTGTTTAACCGCTTTATCCGCTAATAATTCAGGCAATCCCGATTTTGAAATTGCAACCGCAAAAGCACCAAGCATAGCATAAGAAAGAGCGATATTTGCACCATTGCTAATACCTGTATTGAATGCATCAATTGTTTGTTTTAACGTTAAATGGCTAAATAAACCACCAACAAAAGCACCAATAATTAAGCTAATTACCACATGAACACGGCAAAGAGATAAAATTAACATACAAATTACCGCAATAACCACAGCGTTTATTGACGATAAAAGCTCAAAAACTGTATTCATAGATATATTCTCTTAAATAAACAAAGTTAATTATTTTAGTGGATGACTATAGAAAGTGCAATTGATAGTAAATGCTGACTTTTAACCATGATTATTCTAAAAATAGTTGACGTCTAAATGGATTTTAAGTGACAGATTAAAATAAAAAGCAAAATCAACACATTGCTCAGTAAACTCCCCATATTTTTTATAACTGTCTGATTAATTTTTTATTGATAAAGATCTCATTTTGATAAAAATCCTTTTTTTATCCTTGCTAATTACAGAATAAATGGCTATTTTAAATAATAGATATTTTTAATAGAAATCATTATATTTATATAAATATAATAATGAATCATAATGTGGCTTATTTAAAAATTACACTAATTTTATGCTTTAGATGAATTAAATTTTTAATTAAGGAGAAAGATATGTCTAACCGTCCAATTGGATTGGCAGCGTTAACTGTCTTAGATGTTTCACCTGCTAACCAAGTCCTCGTTGCAGCAGAAGCGGGTTATACTCATGTCGGTTTGAGGCTTATACCGGCTACGCCAACTGAACCGGTATATGCGACCGTCGGCGATACGCCATTGGTTCGAGAAATTGAACGCCGTTTAAAAGAGACAGGAATTAAGGTATTAGATATAGAAATCTTCCGTTTAAAACCCGATACCCGTGTCATTAACTTTTTACCCGTACTGGAAACAGGCGCAAGATTAGGTGCCAGTCAGGTACTTTTGGCGGGTAACGATCCCGATCAAAATCGACTAGCCGATAATTTTGCCCAGCTTTGTGACATTGCCGCTCCCCTTGGCATTGCTATCAATATCGAACCGATGCCATGGACGAACATCCCTGGCGTCAATGCCGGTGTTGAACTGCTAAAAAAAGCGAATCAAAACAATCAAGGTATGATAATTGATCCCCTGCATTTTGATCGAGGTCCAAATACCCTTGACGATTTGAAAAAAGTACCTAAAGATTGTTGGCGTTATATGCAACTGTGTGATGGTACTAAAGAAAAACCTCAAGACACAGAAGGACTACTTTATCAAGCCCGTAACTATCGTTTATCGCCGGGGCGTGGTGGTATTGACCTTGTATCTTTGTTGAAAGCTTTACCTGAAATGCCGATTTCAATTGAATGTTGTAATGACGAATTAGCTTTATCTAAATCCCCAATTGAACGCGCTAAAATGTATATTGAAGATACACGTGCATTATTAAAACGTGTTGCTGAACAATCTTAATTGTTAACGCTTTATTGAAAAAAAGGCGTTTAGTGGAGAATTTTTAATGAGAAATAATATTGACGGCCATTATTTATTGATTGGTTTAATGGCTTATCCAATACGTCACAGTTTATCACCGCAAATGCAAAACACTATTTATTCAAAACTAAATATCCCTTATGTTTATTTGGCTTTTGAAGTTGATCAAGAAAAATTACCCGATGCAATAAAAGGTCTTCGTGCCTTAGGTTTGCGAGGTAGTGCGGTATCGATGCCCAATAAACAATTGGTTTGCCAATATCTTGATAAGTTAACACCAGCGGTTGAAATGAGTGGAGCTTGCAATACAATTTCGAATGATAACGGCATATTAACCGGTTATAACACCGACGGCATTGGCTATATGCGCATGTTGAAAGAAGCAGGCATTGATGTCATAGGTAAAAAAATGACGATTCTTGGTGCAGGCGGTGCAGCAACAGCCATTGTAGTACAAGCTGCGCTTGATGGTGTGAAAGAGATCGCCATCTTCAATCAGAAAGATGACTGCTATGCAAAAATTGAAGCAATTGCAAAAAAATTAAATGAAAACACACCATGTAAAGTCAGTGTGACCGACCTTGCTGATAAAGAGCAACTCCGTCAAGCCATTGCCACCAGTGAAGTACTTTGTAACGCTACAGGTGTTGGAATGAAACCATTAGAAGGGCAAAGTTTAATTACCGATCCAACGATGTTAAGACCGGATCTTGTCGTAACAGACTGTATTTATAGCCCACGTAAGACCAAATTGCTTGAAATCGCAGAACAGCAAGGTTGTAAAACCTTAAATGGGATTGGCATGATGCTTTGGCAAGGTGCAGCGCAAATCAAAATTTGGACGGGTGAAGATGCACCTATTGAGTATGTAAAAGAAAAAATGGGATTTAATGATTAGTCGATAAGTAATCTTTTTACCTAATAATTCAATTAAAAATAAGTTAGCAGATTATTTTATGTTATTGTCTGATTTGAATCACACAATATAAGATTAAACATTATAAACATAATCTTTTACCAACAGGATATAAAATGAAAACAGTTACAACCAAAAATCTAGTTATAGGATCGGGTGCGCCGAAAATTATTGTCCCAATTGTTGGGAAAACTGAAACCGAACTACTTGATGAAGTCACATTTTTACAATCGATAGATTTTGACGTTTTGGAGTGGCGAGTAGATCACTTCACCCAAGTTGATAATATTGATGCTGTGAAAACTGTTGCTAAAAAATTTGCAACCTTATTACCGAGCAAACCTATTTTATTTACCTTTCGTACCGCTAATGAAGGTGGAGTAAAACCGTGGCCACTAACCGATTATCTTGAATTAAAAAAAGAAATAGCTAAGAGTGGACTGGTCGACCTGATCGATGTTGAAGTCTTTATCGGCGATCAATACGTAAAAGAAATTATTAATGTAGCGCATCAACATAATGTATTGGTTGTCACATCCAACCATGACTTTGAAAAAACTCCTGCGAAAAACGATATCATTTCTCGATTACGTAAAATGCAAGATTTAGGTGCTGATATTCCCAAAATTGCGGTTATGCCACAGACCACAGATGACGTCCTTACCTTATTAGCGGCAACCACAGAAATGAATGAAAAATATGCAACCAGACCCATCATTACCATGTCAATGGCAGGGCTGGGGGCAATTAGCCGAGTGGCAGGAACAACATTTGGTTCAGCAATGACATTTGGAGCAGCTAAAAATGCCTCAGCACCGGGGCAATTAGATGTCAAACAGTTACGTTATATTTTAGATGTGTTGTATCAAAGTAAACAGTAGGTTAAATAATTTGGTACTTACTTTGACATTAAGATTTAATCAAACAGAAAGATATACGAAGAAAGTATAAATAAAAGTTATCAAGTTGAACAATAGGAGTTTTTATGAGCCAAAGTTGGTTAGGATTAGAAAATGATGTTTGTGTCATCACAGGTGCAATTGGTGGCATGGGCTCCGAAATTTGCCGTGAATTTGCTAAACAAAAAGCGAATCTTGTACTTATCGATTTAGATGAAACAAAATGTCAACAACTTGCTAAATCGTTAAGTAATGAATACGGTATAAAAGCAATCGGTCTTGCCTGTAATACCACTAACGAAGCACAAGTAGATGCAGCGGTCGCAAAAGTAAAACAAGAATTTGGACGTTGTGATGTACTGGTTAATACTGCAGCAATTTTACGTTTTTGTCCGATTGAAGACCTTCCTCTTGATGAATGGAATACTACCGTTAATATTAACCTAACAGGATATTTCCTTATGTCTCAACGTTTTGGGCGTTTAATGATTGAGCAAAAATCAGGTCGTATGGTGCATATCTCAACGGTGGCGTCGCACACGCCTGAAACTTACAGTGGTGCTTACAGTTCAACCAAAGCTGGGGTTTCGATGATGTCTAAACAATTTGCTGCTGAATGGGGACAATTTGGTATTCGCAGTAATGCAGTCTGTCCATGTTTTGTCAAAACACCTTTATCAAAAAAATTCTATGAAGATAAAGAAGTTGAACAAGGTCGTACCCGTATGATTGCCAGCCGTCGTATTGGTGAAACCATTGATATTGCTAATGCTGTTTTATATTTGGCAAGTAAACGTTCTGATTATTCAAATGGTACTGAGCTTGTGGTTGATGGTGGTTACGAAGTAATGCTTGGAGATTTAGTCCCTCGTCCGGGTGGTCGTCGCCAATTTGCAGAACAACAACATGCGGCTTCGAAAGCATCGAACAAATAAAAAATATCAGTCAATTAGGCTTATAGCTCACGACCGTGATCATGGTGGTTAATTGGCTTTTTAGGATTTGAAAACCACAATCAAAATAGAGAATAACCATAAGGAATATCGATGTGTGAGCTAAATATTATTGCAATACATGAGGTAAAACCAGAGTGGGTAAAGGAATATCAACAAGCTGCCCTAAAAGTGCGGAATGAAAGCAGAAAAGAAGCTGGTTGCATTCGTTATGAACTCAGTCTGGATACCAATAACCAACATATTTTTATTTTCTCAGAAATATGGGCAAACCAAGCTGCCATTGAGTTTCATAATACGACTGCTCATTTTATGGAATTTAAACAATTCTTAGAGAATAAATTAGTCGATAGAAAATGGTATAAAACGAAAAAATTCTAATTAAATAGATAACGAATTCTCGTAATGGCTCGCGCTTAGTATAACGCGAGCCATTCTAGTTTTTATCTATTTATAGATAAAATGAATAAATTAAACTTAATCTATAAAATATCAGCATGAGTTAGCAATGGATTTATTATTAACTTTAACACGTTTTGAAGACTATTTTGCAATGTTTGATAGAGAAATTATTTAAATAAAAAGGAGACAAATATGCCCGATTTTTCAGCTATATTTGAACCGTTTGTAATTAATAAAACAACTATACGCAACAGAATTGTCATGCCACCGATAGGGACTAACTTTGCCACATTACATGGCGAAATGGTGGATGACCATATTCAATACTATGAACAACGAGCAAAAGGCGGAACTGGGCTTATTATCCTTGAAAACGTATGCGTTGATTTTCCTTATGGTACTAACGGTACCACACAACTGAGAATCGACAACGATCAATACATTCCCGGATTGTATAAATTTACTGAACGTATGCACAAGCATGGGGCATCGGTCGCAGTACAAATTAATCATGCAGGTGCATCCGCTTACCCCGGTCGCTTAAATGGCTTGCAACCTATTTCTTCATCCAATATACCGTCTAAAACAGGTGGCAATATTCCCAGACCAGCAACGATTGAAGAGCTTCATGATATTGTTAAACAATATGGACTAGCAGCTCACAGAGCCCAAAGAGCCGGTTTTGATGCTGTTGAAATTCATGCCGGACACTCTTATTTGCTGAGTCAATTTTTATCACCGCTGTATAACAACCGTACAGATGAATTTGGAGGCAGTATCGAAAACCGAGCAAGATTAATTCGTCTGGTTATTGATGAAATGCGTAGCAAAGTCGGCCCTTTCTTTCCAATCCTTTTACGGATTAGTGCGGTCGATTTTGTAGATGGAGGAAATACTTTAGACGATACCTTAGCTATTTTAGAACACCTGAGTGAGGGTGTGGATGTTTTTGATGTATCTGCCGCCCAAAATGATACTATCCAATTTCAGATTGATCAGATGAATCTCCCAGACGGTTGGCGTTCTTACATGGCAAAAGCTGTGCGAGATAAATTTAATAAACCGACCATTGCGTCTGGTAACTTTCGAGACCCATCAATCATCGCCAAAACAATTGAAGAAGGGATTGCTGATTTTGTCGTTTTAGGGCGGGGGCTAATTGCCGAACCTTATTGGGTTGAAAAAGTACAAAATAACGAAATCGACACATTAAGAAAATGTATTTCATGTAATATTGGTTGTGCAGATCATCGCATTGCGAGATCTAAACCAATTCGCTGTACAGTTAATCCGGATATTATCAGTTATGAAGACTATAAACGCTATCAGATCTCAACCCCGCTTAATGTTGTTGTAGTGGGAGGTGGAACGGCTGGACTTGAAGCCGCATGCACAGCAGCAGAAGTCGGATGTAATGTTACATTATATGAAGAAAAGCCTTTTTTGGGTGGTCTGTCAATGATGATTTCTCGATTTCCATATAAACAACGTATTGCCGATTTGCCTAAATTTCTTATCAACCGTGCCAAAAGTTTAAAAAATCTCACAATCAATCTTAATACACGAGCAACGCCTGAAATAATCGAAAAATTACAACCCGACTTAGTGATTAGTGCAACCGGTTCAAAACCTTTATTACCCCCTATTAAAGGATTACACGATCAGCTTAGTGCGCCAAACAGACAAGTATTTTCGATTTTTGACATCATGGAAGACTTCAATCAATTTACCGATATTGCCAATAAAAAAGTGGTTGTCATCGGTGGGGGAGCTGTCGGGCTGGATGTCGTTGAATATTTTTCTGAAAACAACGCCAAGGCGGTTTCCATTGTTGAAATGAAGCCTGCTATGGCTGAAGATTTGGATTATATTGGTCGTATTTCTATGATGACCATGCTCAAACATAATCAGGTTGATGTTCATCTTTCTACAACTTTACTGGAAGTCGCTGAAAATCACTTTTTAGTTAAAGATAAAGATGGTCACCAATTTAAATTAGAATTCGATTATGGTTTTGTCTGTTTAGGAATGCTAAGTGAAAACACCTTTAGCCAAGCTTTTTCTGAACATGCAACTAAAAATAACTATGTTTATCATAAAATTGGTGATTGTAAACAAGCTCGTAAACTTATCGATGGCATGCGTGAAGGACGAGATGTTATTACCCTGATCCAACGATTGGAGAGGATAAAAAACAAAGAGATTCGTGGAGTTGATATCAATAAACCTTTATAATGCTTTCAACTATCGTTATAAATAGAGTTATTTAACTCAAACTATATCGACGAAAGATTGTGCAAATTAGCTAACGTTTAAATGATAACAAGTATATACTTAGTGTTTTCTCTCTTATTTAAACAATAAGAGAGATTCACTATTATGATTTAAATACTAATTTCTGTATTAGCTTGATTAAGTATATTTCATTATTTAAGCCTATAATTAGCGAAATACGATGAGGTTTATTTTTATGTTTTCGTGGTGGACTAAAGTTTCTTTTTCACTAATCCAAATCCCAATTAAATTATTTGTTAAAAGTAAACCTATACCAGCAGATCCGGTTTCTGAATTAGGTCTTGATACTAATAAACCCATATTATATGTTTTGCCCTATAATTCTAAGATTGATCTTATGGTTGTTCGTTCTTTATGTTCCAAGTTCGGCTTACCTGATCCGCTAGAAGGCATCGATATTAATGGTAATATGGTTCCTTCATATATTTTTATTGATAAAGGCCCGGGTATTTTTGCCTCTAATCAACAAAAAACAAAAGCAATTGACATTTTAAGAGAATATATTTCTGCTCATCAAGAAAATCCCGAGTTGGATATTCAAATGTTACCGGTTTCGGTGATGTTCGGACGCAGTCCAGATAAAGAAGGCAAAAAAAGCCCTTCTCTACAAGTGCTGGGAGCAACTTATAAATTATATAAAATCATTGTTTCAGGTCGAGATTGCTATACCCGTTTTTCAAGAACCGTGTCATTAAAAGATATTGAAATCAATAATCAACAAAATATTTCGGTCTTAGCCCATAAGCTTGCTCGTGTTGCACGTATTCATTTTACCAAACAAAGAATGGCATCAGTGGGTCCTAAACTGCCTGTACGGCAACAAATGCTGAATAAATTATTAACTAATCCTAGCCTTTCTGATGCAATTCAAGAAGAAGCCAAAAGCAAAAATATTAGTCTTGATAAAGCGAAAAAAAATGCACTGGCAATGTTAAACGAAATTGCCGCTAATTTTTCTTATCGAATGCTAAGAATTACCGATATTGTTTTAACTTGGGCATGGAATAGACTTTACCAAGGTTTAAAAGTAACCAATGCCGATCCAGTTCGAGAACTGGCGCAAAATGGACATGAAATTGTTTATGCACCGTGTCATCGCAGTCACATGGATTATCTTTTATTATCTTATGTTCTTTATCGACAAGGATTAGTACCACCTCATATTGCTGCTGGTATCAACTTGAACTTCTGGCCTGCTGGTCCGATTTTTAGACGACTAGGTGCCTTCTTTATTCGTCGTTCGTTTAGAGGAAATAAACTTTATACTTCCGTTTTTCGTGAATATTTAGCTGAGTTATTTATTCGAGGCTATGCTGTTGAATATTTTATCGAAGGTGGGCGTTCACGTACCGGTAGATTGCTCGATCCGAAAACAGGCATGCTCATGATGACCATCCAAACGTTATTGCGTGGCGATGCAAGACCTATCACCGTTGTACCGGTTTATATTGGTTATGAACACGTTTTAGAAGTGGCGACTTATGCCAATGAATTACGCGGAGCAAAAAAAGAAAAAGAGAGTTTATGGCGTACGCTAAAAGCCTTTTTAAAATTAAAAAAATTAGGTTTTGGCTATGTTAATTTTGGTCAACCTATCCCACTGAACCAATTTTTAAATCAACAAATACCAGAATGGCGTGATGCAATTGAACCAACTGGCACCGCTCGCCCAAATTGGTTGACACCCACTACCAATGTGCTGGCAAAACAGATCATGGAGCGTATCAATGCCTCAGCAGCTATTAACGCCATGAATTTATGTTGCTCTATCTTATTAGCTGCGGATCAACGGGCATTAACTAAAGTTAAACTTATAGAACATATTAATTATCTTCTTACATTATTAAAAAATATTCCTTATTCTGATTTGATAACGATTCCCGCTCAAAGCGCAGATGAACTATTTGAACATGCTAAACAAATGGGTAAATTTGTTATCACAACCGATGAGGCTGGCGAAATTGTCGGTTTAACCACTGAACAAGCGGTTTTAATGACTTATTATCGTAATAATATTCAACATTTGCTGATCATTCCTGCAATCGTTGCCAGAATTCTTGTGAAGAATAATCGCATCTCCTCAGAAGCGGTTTTAGAGCAGGTAAAATTGCTTTTCCCATTAATTAAATCTGAACTGTTTTTATATCATAATGAAGCGCAGTTAGTTGAATATGTAAACCAAATTATTGCCACCTATTGTGACTTAAATTTAATTAGTTGTACGTCAGATAAATTAGTGCTCAATTATGCAAAAATGTCGGGGTTACAATTAATTGCTTCGTCATCAAAAGATACCTTACAACGTTATGCGATTGCTTTTTCGCTTTTGCAAAAAGACCCTTCAATTAGTCGAGCTAATTTAGAAAAAGAAGGTCGATTAATTGCGGAAAGATTATCGGTATTACATGGAATCAATGCGCCAGAATTTTTTGATAAAGGGGTTTTTTCAACACTGGTTGCATCACTACGAGAACAAGGTTATCTGGATGATCAAGATAGTGCCAGTTTTCAAAAAATTGAAAACATGAATAATATCTTAAAACCTCTCATTACTCATCGAGTCTTGCAAACAATTGAGGAAATTAATCCTTAATCACGAGTTGGTATCGATAGAGTTTGCCCTTTTATCAGTGGCAAGCTCTATCAATATTGTTGGATATAGCAAAATCCACAATGCCAATCGATTCACCTGATAGCTCATATATTGATAATAATTTTAAGTTTTGTTAGGATGAGCTTTACGCAATTATTGCAAAGTGCTGTTAACAATTTTAGATAAAATTTAATAAAAATTATCGGATCTTTTCTTCTGATTTTTTGATCAAAGTCAAATTTTAACCATTGATATCTGTTTTTTCCTTTATTTCCAATTAATAAACGATTATTATGAATTATTATCCAATAGGGATATTAGTACCTACCAATATTATAAATTAAAATGTAATGTCAGCTTTTAAGGAGTTCATATGCTATTTAACCGTAGACAGTTCTTTAAGATCTGCGCTGGTGGCATGGCAGGAACAACAGTTGCCACGCTTGGACTTGCTCCCAATGTGGCGCTCGCACAAACTCGCCAATTCAAATTATTAAAATCGAAAGAAACCCGCAATAACTGTACCTACTGTTCGGTTGGCTGTGGAATGTTACTTTATAGTCGAGGAGATGGGGCTAAAAATGCCGAATCTTCTATTTTTCATGTAGAAGGCGATCCTGATCATCCAGTTAGTCGTGGCTCACTCTGCCCAAAAGGTGCTGGGGTGCTAGACTATATCAAAAGTGAACAACGTGTTAAATATCCCGAATATCGTGCTCCAGGCTCTGATCAATGGCAACGTATCAGTTGGGATGAAGCGATTGATCGTATTGCTCGATTGATGAAAGAAGACCGAGATAAAAACTTTATCGAGAAAAATGAACAAGGTACAACCGTGAATCGCTGGACATCAACCGGTTGGTTGGTCACTTCAGCTGCGAGTAATGAAACGGGTTGGTTAGCGTTCAAAATAGCTCGCTCATTAGGTATGCTAAGTCTTGAAACTCAAGCAAGGGTTTGTCATGGCCCGTCGGTATCTAGTCTTGCAGCAACGTATGGGCGTGGTGCGATGACAAATAACTGGAATGACATTAAAAATGCCAATGTCGTCATCGTTATGGGTGGAAATGCCGCTGAAGCTCATCCGGTTGGTTTTAAGTGGGCGATTGAAGCTAAAATCACAAATGGCGCTGAACTTATCGCTATTGATCCTCGTTTTCACCGCACGGCTTCGGTTGCCGATAAATATGTTCCGATTCGTGCAGGTTCGGATATTGCCTTCTTACTAGGTATTATTAATTATCTCATTACCCATAACGAAGTTAATTTTGAATATTTAGTCACACACAGTAACGCTAGCTTAATTGTGAGTGATGACTTTAATTTTGATGAAAATAGTGGTCTATTTAGTGGCTATAATGCTGATAATCGCCAATATGATCAAGCCAGTTGGACATATCAAAAAGATGAAAAAGGTTATGCGCTTCGAGATAAAACACTCACGCATCCACGCTGTGTTTGGAATCTGTTAAAACAACATGTAAGTCGATATACACCAGAAATGGTAAACAAAGTTACCGGAAGCCCGATAGACGGATTTTTACATGTTTGTCGATCTCTTGCCAGCACGAAAACCAATGACCGAGCAGCAACATTTTTATATGCCTTAGGTTGGACACAACATACTTATGGTACCCAAATTATTCGTACTGCTGCCATGATTCAACTTATTTTAGGTAATGTGGGTGTCATGGGTGGGGGAATTAATGCCTTACGTGGACACTCAAATATTCAAGGTTTAACCGATGTCGGACTCTTATCCAATCGTTTACCTGCATATTTGGATTTACCTAAAGACTCGCAAGTTTCGCTTGAACAGTATTTGGATGAAAAAACCCCTAAACCGTTAGGTGCCAATGAGGTGAATTTCTGGGGTAACTATCCCAAATTCTTTATCAGTTTTATGAAAGCGATGTATGGTGATAAAGCGACTAAAGACAATCAATGGGGATTTGATTGGTTACCTAAATGGGATAAAACTTACGATATCTTACGCTTTAGTAAAATGATGCGTGACGGTCAAGCCAATGGTTTTATTTGTCAAGGATTCAACCCTCTTGCTGCCTTACCTGATAAAAATAGTATTCGTGAAGGTTTATCTAAACTCAAATTCTTGGTGAGCATTGACCCATTACCCACTGAAACAGCCGAATTTTGGAAAAATCATGGTGAGTCAAACGATGTCGATTCAAGCAAAATTCAAACCGAAGTCTTTCGATTACCGACTAACTGTTTCGCTGAAGAAAACGGTACGATTGTCAATTCATCTCGTTTATTGCAATGGCATTGGGCAGCAGCAAAGCCTCCTTATGAATCGCTATATGACCCCGAAATCATTTCACGTATCTTTCTAAGAATCAAAGAACTTTATGCTGAAGAAGGCGGTGCTTATCATGAACCAATTAATAATCTTTCTTGGGATTACCAAGATCCAGAAGGGCCAGCAGCGGAAGAATTAGCCCAAGAGTGTAATGGTCGTGCTCTTGCTGACCTTACGGATACCAACGGTAATGTGATTCTGAAAAAAGGTCAATTATTAAGTGGTTTTTCTCAGCTTAAAGATGATGGTACCACCTCTTCAGGTATCTGGATATTCTGTGGTTCGTGGACTGAACAAGGTAATTTAATGGCAAGACGTGATCCAACAGATCCATCTGGTAAAGGTATCCATGCTGGTTGGGCATGGTCATGGCCAATGAATCGACGTGTACTCTATAATCGGGCATCGGCAGATGAACACGGCAATCCATGGGATCCAAACCGAGTATTAATAAAATGGAATGGTTCTCATTGGGATGGCAATGATGTTGCTGACTTTACCGCTACCTTGTCTCCAAGTTCTGGTGCTGGTGCCTTTATTATGAATAACGATGGTTTAGGTGGATTATTCTGTTTAAATCGTCTGGTTGATGGGCCTTTCCCTGAGCACTACGAACCATTTGAAACGCCAATTACCAATAATCCGTTGCATCCAGAACAAATCAATAATCCGGTTGCTCGAGCATTTAAAGAAGATTTAGCGCGTTTAGGTTCAGCAGATGAATTTCCTTATGTGGGAACAACATACAGTATTACAGAGCATTTCCACTTTTGGACACAACACGCAAGATTGGCCTCAATTACGCAACCAGAACAATTTATCGAACTAAGCGAAAATCTTGCCAATAAAAAAGGAATCAAATTAGGCGACACCGTTAAAGTGACTTCGTATCGAGGCTATATAAAAGCGAAAGCGGTAGTAACTAAACGCTTGCCTACGTTAACGGTAGACGGTAAAGAGATCGAAACCATTGGAATCCCAATTGTTTGGGGATTCACTGGACAAACTAAGAAAGGATTTTTGGTCAATGAATTAACTCCTCATTTAGGTGATGCAAATTCACAAACGCCAGAATATAAATCATTCTTAGTTAACATCGAAAAAGTTACCACCGTGGCATAGGCAGGAGGATTAATTATGTCATTACAAACTCAAGATATTATTCGTCGTTCTGCAACTAATGATTTAACGCCTGCGCCGCGAGCACGTGATTATCAACAGGAAGTGGCCAAATTAATTGATGTCACCACCTGTATTGGTTGTAAAGCATGCCAAGTCGCCTGTAGCGAATGGAATGACCTGCGAGCAGAAGTAGGCAATACGGTCGGTGTTTACGATAATCCTGCTGATTTGGAGCCTAAAGCATGGACGGTAATGCGCTATTCTGAAGTTGAAATTAACGGAAAATTTGAATGGCTAATTCGCAAAGATGGGTGTATGCACTGTTCTGAGCCTGGCTGTTTAAAATCTTGCCCTTCTGAAGGTGCTATCATTCAATATGCTAACGGAATAGTCGATTTTCAGTCGGAACATTGTATTGGTTGTGGCTATTGTGTAGCAGGTTGTCCGTTTAACATTCCTCGTATCAGTAACGAAGATAATCGAGCCTATAAATGTACCTTATGTGTTGATCGTGTTTCGGTTGGACAAGAGCCGGCTTGCGTTAAAACCTGCCCGACTGGTGCTATTCATTTCGGGACTAAACAAGATATGATTCGACATGCTGAGCACCGAATAGCCGATTTAAAAAAACGGGGGTTTGAACATGCAGGGCTTTATAATCCTCAAGCGGTCAATGGAACACATGTTATGTATGTATTACATCACGCTGATCAACCCGATCTGTATCACGGTTTGCCAGATGAACCCCATATCAGTGAACTGGTTAGATTCTGGAAAGGCCCTTGGAAACCACTTTCAGCTGCCGCCTTTATTGCTACTTTTGGTGGATTACTTTTCCATTACATGGGCGTCGGTGCAATTGAAGTAGACGAAGAAGATATCGAACAGGAAAAACAAGCGGATAAACAAGCAAGAAAACGATTAGGATTACCTATTTTTGGTCGTAAAAATAGTGCCGACATACCACAAAAGGAGGAACATCATGAATAAAAAAGGAATGATTCTTAGAACACCACTTATTGTACGTTTTTGCCATTGGTGTATGGTGTGTCTTTTCATCTTAACGGCATTATCTGGTTTATCGTTATTTTTTCCGTCCATTAAACTATTTGGGCTTTTTCTTGGAACCCCTCAACTGGTTAGAGCGTTACATCCCCTAATTGGATGCATCGTCTTTATACTGCTGATGTTCATGTTTGTAAAGCTTGCTCATCATAATATCCCTAATAAAAATGATCTGTTATGGATCAAGAATTTTAAACACGTCATCATGGGCAAAGAAGAAGGTATACCTATTGGCAAATATAATGTTGGTCAGAAATTTTTATTTTGGTGTATCATGAGTTTAATCACTGTGTTATTCGTAACCGGTATGATTATGTGGCGAAGATATGTTTCAGATTATTTTTCAATTGAAATTGTTCGTATTGCAATCTTTTTCCACTCGTTTGCAGCTATTTGCTTAATCTTACTCGCCATTGGTCATGCTTATATGGCTATCTGGGTTAAAGGTTCAATTAAAGGGATGATTACAGGGTATGTATCTCGAGCTTGGGCTCGAAAAAACCACTCTTCATGGTATGAAGAAGAAATGCAAAAAATCTATCAAAAGGAACTGGAAGCAGATAAACCTGTAGACATGAAGCAAACAACAAAAGTCGAACAAAAAACAGCTTTATAGTTGTTTCTAAAATATATCTATCTTATCCGCTGATACTTTTCAGCGGAATTATCTCAATCACGAAATCGATTATGGATAAAATAATCATGAATGGTAACCAATAATGAGTATAAAAATCATCCCACAAGTCCAGCTTGAAGAACAAAATATCAATTCCGTTATCAGACAAATTCCCTTACTTTTTTATCCTTCACCAACAACGCTCTATTTGCATCGAGCTAATAGGCTAAAAGAATTAGCAAAAAATAGTCCATTTAGTGATTATCTCTGTTTTTGTGCTCAATTAGCGCAAACGCAAGCAGACTTAGTTAGCCAAAAACCACTAAATAAAGAGCTTATCGAGCCATTAAATAATGATTTACCGCCACTGAGTATAGAAAACTTTTCATTACCCTACTCTTGGCAGGATTATTTAAAGGCGTTATTACAATCATCATCAAATTTAACCGATGAAATTTCAATCGTGATTGAACAACTGGATAAAAACAGTATTGAACAATTACAAAATAAAGCTTTGCATTTACTTAAAGGCGAATTCCACGCAGTTGATGGCAATGAAGCCGTATTTATTTGGTCTGCACTCTCTGTTTACTATAGCCAGCTAGCTAGCCAAATAAAAGGTAAAGCAGTATCCGAAAATAGTGATAAAAATTGGCTATGTCCCGTATGTAATAGCATGCCGGTTGCCAGCGTCATTCAATTGGGTGGTCATAATGGATTGCGTTATTTACATTGTAGTTTATGTGAGAGTGAATGGTATGTGCCAAGAGTAAAATGTACCAGCTGTGATAATATGAAAAATATTGAATATTTTTCGCTAGATAGTGAATTATCAGCGACTAAAACAGAATGTTGTGATGCTTGCCACAGCTATTTAAAAATCTTTGATCAGGATAAAGATCCGCATATTGAAGTTGTTGCTGATGATATTGCCTCTTTAATACTTGATATCAAAACCGAAGAAGAAGGTTTTGCAAAAAGTGGTATCAATCCCTTTGTATTTGCACAATAAGAATTTAGCTTCGAATAAATTTAGAATTAACCTTGAATAGGTAACTGAACAATATTAGCAGCTATTTTTAGCTTTCTTTCATGAAAAGGAGGATTAAAAAACCAATAATCTGATTATTATATTCTTAATTTGTTTGAAATTTTAGCGTATTTTTATATTAATCAGATAATGCCTCATCCTTTTAAAAAATAAGAATGACAAAAAAGTCCAATTACACCTTAACATTTTGGTTGAATCAGTTTAGAATAATACTATTGTACTAGTTTGCGAGTTTATTTTTATGAAACGCTTTTTTTTATTCAGTTGTTTGATGTTAATTACCCCTTTTATGTGTATAGCCAATACGGTAAAAAGTGTTGCCATAACTGCAATTGTTGAACATCCATCACTAGATCAAATCCGAGATGGTGTAAAAGATGAATTAACAAGCAGTGGTTATCTATTAAATGAAAATTTAACGGTTAAGTACAAAAGCGCCCAAGGCAGTAGCGCGACTGCAGCACAAATTGCCAGACAATTTATTGCCGATAAACCCGATGTTATCGTCGCTATTGCAACTCCAAGTGCACAAGCAACAGCCGCAGTAACTAAACAAATCCCACTCGTATTTGCAGGAATTACCGATCCCATTGCCGCAAAGCTAGTTAAAAATTGGGAACCAACCAATACCAATATTACGGGTGTATCTGATTTTCAAGAGATTGGGCCTCAAATCGACTTTATGAAAAAAATTGTCCCGAATGTAAAATCGGTAGGATACATCTACAGTCCAAGTGAAATCAATTCCACTGTGGTAATGAAAAATTTGAAAGCACAACTTGCAGAACAAAATATTTCATTGGTTGCAGTGCCCGCACAACGAACTGCGGATATTTCCACTGCGGCAAATTCGTTAAAAGGCAAAGTTGACTTGATTTATACGACAACCGATAACAATGTTGTATCTGCTTATGAATCATTAGTGAAATTTGCTAATGAAAACAAAATTCCTTTATTAGCATCTTTTCCTGATGCAATTGAAAGAGGCGCCGTTGCGGCTTATGGCATGAGTTATTATGATGTTGGTCGTCAATCAGGCAAACTTGTTGTTCGCATTTTGAATGGAGAAAAACCCGGCAGTATTGCGCCAGAAATTGGACAAGCATTACGACTGGTTATCAATATTGAAGCCGCGAAAAAACAAGGCGCAACATTATCGCCTGAAGTTATTCAGTCCGCTTATAAAGTCATTGGTGAATAACATAATCCCATTTATGCTTTGCTGAATCAATCAGCAGAGCATACCCCTATTATCAACAGAACTCGCTTACTCTCGAACGAATGGTTATTTTCGTTTTTTTATCTATAAAAGAAGCAAAATACACCCAATTTTTGTCGATTAAAAGTGCTTTACAATCACTAGTTATAACAGATTGTAATTAAAAATTTACAGCTAAATAAAGTGATATTCCTAGAAAATTATTTAAATATGATTTATAGTAAACACATATTTATCTAAGTTGTAAAAAAATTATTACAAAGGTACCTATATGCGTAATCGTATTTGTAAACTTATTATGCTACTCTGTTTATCAACCCTTACTTTTTCATCGTTTGCTGATACAGCAAAGGAACAAAAGTATGTTGCTATTACAGCCATTGTTGAACATCCTGCATTAGATAATGTTCGAAGAGGGGTGGAAGATGAATTAAAAGATAATGGTTATATCAACGGTGAAAACTTAAAATTACAGTATGCCAGCGCTCAAGGCAGTAGTGCTAATGCTGTTCAAATCGCTAAACAATTTGCTGCTAATAAACCCGATGTGATTGTCGGAATTGCAACACCTAGCTCACAAGCTTTATTAGCGACAACTAAACGTATTCCAATCATTTTCACGGCTGTAACAGATCCCGTTGCCGCAAGATTAACCCCTAGTTGGGAAGCGTCAAAAACCAATGTAACCGGTGTTTCTGATGCACTACCGTTAGATGCGCAAATAGATATGATGTTAAAAATCAAACCAGATGCGAAAAACATTGGTTATGTCTATAGTCCTAGCGAAGTCAATTCAACTATTGTACTTAAACAATTACAATCAGCACTAGAAAAACGTGGTATGCAAATTATCGCAGCTCCTGCTCAACGTACTTCAGATATTTCTACAGCGGCAAGAAGTTTAAAAGGTAAAGTTGATCTGATTTATACCACTACCGATAACAATGTCGTTTCGGCTTACGAATCTTTAGCAAAAGTCGCTAATGAAAGTAAAATACCTTTGTTAGCCTCCGATCCTGACTCAGCCGAACGTGGAGCCATCGCGGCCTTGGGAATGAGTTATTACGATTTAGGACGCCAAGCTGGTAAAATCGTTATCCGCATTCTTAATGGTGAAAAACCTGGCGATATTCCGCCACAAATAGGTAGCATTACACAGTTAACAATCAATAAAAAAGCAGCTGAGCGACAAGGCGTCGTATTATCTGAAGATGTATTGAAATCAGCAACGAAGATTGTTGAATAGTTTTTTAATTTTATCACGATACCGCTAATTTTAGCGGTTAATTTTAATAGGTTTTTTTCATGTCTTTTGAATTTTTAATAGGCTCGCTGGGAATTGGACTTATTTATGCCATTGTGAGCTTAGGTGTTTTTATATCTTTCCGTTTACTCGATTTTCCAGATCTTACAGCCGATGCTAGCTTCCCGTTAGGTGGCGCAGTATGTGGTTTATGTATTTATATTGGTATTGACCCTTGGATTGCCACACTTTTAGGTATGTTAGCGGGGTGTATCGCCGGTAGTTTGACTGGATTGCTTTATGTTAAGCTCAATATTTTGCAATTATTATCCAGTATTATTGTCATGATAGGTTTGTATTCAATCAATTTAAGGATATTAGGGCTTGGACGTTATATTACTCACGAAACAACTGAATATTCAGGATCACCGAATCTTGCGTTATTGGATGCGAAAACTATTTTTTCACCCTTTATTTCAGAAGACTACAGTAACCAATATATTGTTCAATCCGTTATGGTTTTTGGCTTTGTTGTTGTGGTTTGGTTATTGCTACATTTATTTTTAAACACCCAAATGGGATTGGCATTGAGAGCTACCGGTACAAATCAAAGAATGGCTAGATCTCAAGGTGTCCCAACGGGCAGCATCACCATTTTAGGCATGGCTATTTCCAATGGCTTAATCGCATTAGGAGGTTCATTATTTGTGCAAACCCAAGGCAGTGCTGATATTACCATCGGTGTGGGGACAATCGTTATTGGTCTTGCTTCTATTATTATTGGTGAAAGTATCTTCCCAACAAAACGTATATGGGCAATTATGCTGGCAGTTATTCTAGGTGCTATTCTTTATCGTTTATTCATAGCCGTTGCACTTAGTAATGAGTTTTTGCACAAAATAGGCGTAGGCACAGAAGACTTAAATCTTATTACCGCAATATTGGTTGTACTTGCTCTTGTACTACCTAAGCAATTAAAAAAATACTCGAAAAAAAGAGGAAATAAACATGCTTAACGTTGAACAATTGCAATTAACTTTTAACCAAGGTACACCTATTGAAAATCACGTATTACGTGGCTTAAATTTAAATATAAAAGAAGGTGAGTTTGTTACGATTATTGGTAGTAATGGTGCGGGTAAAAGTTCGTTACTTAATATTATTAGCGGAGATTTACTTAGTGACTCAGGGCATGTCATCATCAATGGCAAAGACGTAACACGAGTTCCTGCCTGGAAAAGAGCAGGAATGGTTGCCAGAGTGTTTCAAGATCCGATGGTGGGAACCTGTGAAAATTTAACCATCGAAGAAAATCTTGCTATTGCTTATAATCGTGGACGTTGTTTTACATTACGCCCTGCACTTAATCGCAAAATTCAGTCCATATTTAAGGAAAAGCTTGCGACTTTAAATTTAGGTCTCGAAAATCGTTTATCCGATATGATGGGGTTACTTTCAGGAGGACAAAGACAAGCAATAAGTTTATTGATGTCGACCTTACAGCCATCTAAAATTTTGTTACTCGATGAACACACCGCTGCACTTGATCCTAAAACAGCTCAATTCGTTCTAGATCTGACTAATGAAATAGTGGGCAAAAACCACTTAACGACCATGATGGTAACACATTCAATGAAACAAGCTCTAGAATACGGAAACAGGACCGTAATGCTTCATCAGGGACAAGTCGTACTTGATGTTTCTGGTGAACAACGTGATAAGATGACGGTAAATGACTTATTAGCTATGTTTGAAAAAACACGCGGTGAAAAAGTTACTGACGATGCCTTACTTTTAGGCTAATATTTACAAACAAGCAATATTCCTTAATAGGAGTATTGCTTTCTCTTTTTGTCTGTCCAATCAAACTCTCCAAACTTTAAGCTCTTTCAATTGCTCACATAATGTTATCAAAGCATAAGTTAATCAAAGATCACTTTTTCATATTAATGGATGACCAATAATAAAGTACCTTAGCTAACGCTTTTTTTAAATATTTAATCTACAGACATTAACTTCGATTCAATATCTTTCCAATAAAGAGCATAAATTTGACTCATTGTTATTATTGAGAGCACTTGGCTTGGCTATTCGCCAGTTAAGTGTTAACCATTTAATCTTTAATGGAATTTTATAATCAACAATCTAGTCTAAATAACAGATATGTTATTAGCATCAAACAAATTTATCACTCATTGGGCAGGTTAAATCTACAGATTAATATTTTTCATGCTATGAAAATTGAACTACGACATTACACTGATATAACAATAGATATTTAATAGAATTTTGTAATCGACGACTTAATGTAGATAATAGACATGTTATTAACATCAAACAAACTTATTAATATTTGTAATAAGTATTAGGTAGATCCAATCTGCTGTTTGATATTATTCATGAGATACCGCTTAAATGGTTTATTAAAAGCGATCAATGAACTCATTTCCAGACTATATCCCTCTCTGCTCTTCAATTACGTTGATTTTAATTTCTTAAACCATAGATAGCAAAAAAGCCCAGCAT